>JBIKRP010000150.1:0-5660 GCA_044349145.1 Flavobacterium sp. | reverse complement strand
CCTGTAAGCCATAATATAAATTTATCACCAGGTTTTATTTTGTCTTTATACGAGCTTACTGTCCAGGTCTTAACTGCATTATCGTTTATAGCTTCTATAGCATTATATATCTTAGGTGAGCCTTGAAAAATCCAGTAGTTCGTTGAATTACTATTACGTATTTCATTGATGCGACCTAAATACTTTTCAAATTCCGTTTCACTATAAGCGTATTTATCCAACAATTTAGATTCATCAAGTAACTTAATTGCTATAGGTCTTGTGATATTCAAAAAATGGTCTAGATTTTCATGAATAGAAGTTGGAGAGTCAAAAAGGTAATCGCCACAATTGTTTGCATTTAAAGTAATTCCAATTTCATTAGCAAGTTTTTTGTGAAAATCAATATCCTTGTCCGTAACACCACTTTTACATGATATTGTTATAGTACTCGACGAGATATTTCCGTTTTTATCAAAGTTTACTGCAAAACCAAAAGTTTTAATTTTTCTAGCACCATCACCTTTTTTAAATAGAGGTACGTATATATAATCTGACCCTTGAAACCATTGTCCAACTTCTAATCTCTTTACATCTGATTGAACACTATCTCTTTGTCTTATTGAGAACGTAAAATCGGGATGAGCTTCCTTATATTTCAAAAGATGTTCCAAAATTTCATCAGAGTATTTAATGATATTTTCTTGCTGTGTCATAATCTATTTGTTTAAGCTCTCCACTCACTAAATTGTCCTTCCGCATATTCCGTAATTTCTTGAAGAATATCGTTAAATTCTATTATTTTGTGCCGAAGTGCCGAATGTTGTACTTTGAAATTTAGCAATGATGTAAATTGGCAATACTTACTTAATTTTCTTCAATACGGCCAGTAAATCAGGGATTCTGTCTACTTGAGTTTCTGTCCAGAAATAATAATTGAGTTGACCTTCTTTTTCATAGTTATTCAACCAAATTGAAATGCGTTTTCTTCTTTCATCAACAATGTATGAGAAGGTCATTTCTTTCGCTTTAAAAATGTATTCCGTTGATTTTTTCTTGAACTTTAGGTCTAAATTAGGAATCACATTAGATTCAATAAATTGAATGAATTCGTCTATTTCGTCAAGTCCAACCCAGGCTGTCTTATTAACCTCCGGTTTTTTTACATACATATCCAACTGAAGTGCATTGACTTTTTCTTTTGACTTAAGGTCAATTACTTCAATAGGGAAGAAATTTACAAATTCTCCGATGCCTGAACTGAATTCTGCAATCGTAGACCAATCTTTATTAATCTGCGTAAATTGTGCTTTTTCCATAAACTTGCGCGTCGTAGATTCAACATTCTCTTTTTGCGCGCTAACGTTCATACTTGTTAAAAATAGAAACGTGATTCCAATTATTCTTTTCATATTGATGCTTTTAATGCTGTTTCAATTGCTCTTTAATATCTGTATTCTTGATTTTGTTTAGCTGTCATATATGGGGTAGGTGGTTTTTAAAGTACTTTTCAAACATAGTTAAATTTGTTGGGAGGTGCAAGAGGGAAAGCACAAGTTGATTGTGCTATTTTTTGCATTGGAATAGTGTGTTATTTACTTAGTGGAAAGTGAGAAGACGTTTCGGCGCTAATCTCAATTCCTGCAATCAATCATAATTGTGCCTGCACCGCAGATATAGACATCTTTCACGTTTGAATTACCTTTATAATGGTCTTTCAAATCCTGTTGTAATTCTTCATACTCTCCATTTTCGACCACTTTTTCAATTTTGATGTTGATTAATCTTCCGACTGGTGTAATTGTATATAAACCATCGCTTGTTTTTTTTGCGTGGTTTGTCCCTGTCAGTAATCCATAACTTTCGTATGTTGCTTGTAACGATTCTACAAACATATCTGTTTCTTTAAACAATTCACTTTTGCCGGGATTACAACTGATTAGAACTAGCAAATAGATGGAGAGAATTAGTATTTTGTTCTTCATGATTTGAATTTGTTGGACGTTAATTATTGTTTCTCGGATTTTTTTGTTTTAGGATTTTGAACGATAGCTATAAAGTAGGGATTAAACGGCATAGATTTTTCAGTAACTCGGTGAGCAATCAATTAGGGAAAAATAAAATAAGCATTAAAGGCGGTAATTTCTGTTGGGATGAAGATTTCAATAAGTGTCATTATTGTTGCAATTAGTATGAATATTTGTATACTTTTTATAGTTGTTTAAATTTAAAAAAAGCACTCCATTGAGAGCTTTGATTTTCTAATCTTGAATTAATCAAAGCCAATGGGAACTCTTTTTTTAACAATTTGACTAGATTGTTTAGTAACAAAAGTTTACCCAAGTGCAAATTTAAATTGTTGTTATTTGGATTCATTACGGTTTACCGTAACGGATAGGGAAGATGTTAACTTAATTTTACCCTGTGAATTGTAATTTGACTGATTTATTCGTTTTTTAACGATGAACAAGTAGGTTTGGGTTTATTTGTTTTTTATTTATTCTCTCATGGTAACGAAAATCGAACAAATACCGTTTCACGATTTTGTACTTAGCATGTCTGCGGCTATTATTTTATATGTTCGTTAGTTGGTTGTAGAATAGTATATTGTTTGGTTAGTAGTATTAAATAGCATTGTTTGCTCTTAAAATATAAATATGAAGATTGTTATTAAAATTGGTATTGTCTTAGTTTTTTTTAGTATCCATCATGGATTATTTGCACGAAATGCATTTTTTGGTGGAGCAGAACCAATAGGGGTAGAGGCTACTTTACTTTTACCAACAGCAACGATTTCGGGTACCACCACGGTTTGTCAGAATGCTGCTAGCCCCGTGATTACTTTTACGGGTAGTGGCGGAACGGCACCGTATACTTTTACTTATACTGTAACTGGTGTTGCTGGTAATCAAACCATACAAACTACGGGAACTAATAGTACTATTACACTAGCAGTACCAACTGGAACATTAGGAATCTTTAGTTATACTTTAGTTAGTGTTCGTGATGCGACAACACCAATAGTTGAACAACCAGTCGCTGGACAAACGGCTACAGTTAATATAATTACAATTGGTATAAGTAATCCAGCAACTTTGATTGCTTGTTTAACAAATCCGAGCCAAACAAGTGCTCAAGTTGGCTTAGTGTTAGTGTTACCGACACCAAGTAGTCTTATACAAACGATATCAATAAATTGGGGAGATGGCAGTGGAGTCCAAAATATTCCTTCTTCAAATTGGGGTACTTCAATTTTTCACACTTATCCACTTGGAGCTTATACAGTGACTATTACTGCAACTACTTCTTTAGGATGTTCAATTGTTAAATCTTACACAGCTTTTATCGGTTCATCACCTCAAGCAGCTACTTTATCATTATTTGCAAATCAAGCTACAGGTTGCTTACCACATACAACTCAGTTTACATTCGGGTTGCCAGTTTCAAATAGTGATGGAACAAACTATAGAATATGTTTTGGAGATAATAGCGCAAATTGCATTGATTATATTGATGGAACTCCGATACCCTCGAGTTGGATTTTTTCGGGATCTACTGCTCAGTTTAATTACTACACAATTACTCATGTTTATAATGCAACATCATGCCTTAATGTTGTTAACTTAAATGGTATTACTTATAATAATGTATTCTTACCATCAGTCATAACAACAAATCCTTGCACTGCGCCCCAGCCCCAAGCTGGAAGTTTAATTAGTGTTGGTACTCCACCAACAGCAAGTTTTACACCCAATCCTATTCCAAGTATTTGTATAAATACTCCTTTCCAACCAACAAATACATCAAATTTTGGAGGGACAATAGATCCAGTTACTTATTTTTGTTCGTCAACAAGTCCTTTTTATTGGACGATTTCTCCATCAACTGCAGGACTTTGGACAGCAACAGGCTTAGGGTCAAATAATGGAAGTCCAAATAATGAACTGTTTTGGACTACAGGTTCAATTACTCCCTCTATAACTTTTAATCAGCCTGGTAATTATATCGTAACACTATTTGTTAAAAATTCATGTGGAATAAGTTCTATTTCACGTCCTATATGTGTTGAACGACCTCTTGTTCCTCTATTTAACTTAAATAGCACTTCTGGTTGTACACCATTGGCTATTTTGGCAACTAATACTACTAATTTGACGAATCAATGTAGTGCAGCCACTTATCTATGGCAGGTAACCCATACACCATTATACTGTGCTACGTCTACGGTCACCATTCCTAATCAGACGACACAAAATGCTTCATATAATTTTACTACACCCGGAACCTACAGCATCAGATTAACAACAACTAATTTGTGTGGCGTAGCAACCTCAGCGGTTCAGACAGTAACAGTAAAAAAACCTCCAACAGCAACGATTAATGCAATTCCTGATTTTTGCGGAACAGCAACAATAACGCCCTCTGCCGTCGTAAATGGATGTGCTCCCTCTTCTAGTGTTTTGACATACGCGTGGAGTTTCCCGGGAGGAACACCTTCTAGTTCTAGTGCCGTATCACCTGGAACTATTATCTATGCCGCTACAGGAAATTATACCGTTTCTTTGACGGTTACCAATGAATGTGGAGTATCAACCACTGCTACTGAAGCTTTTTTAGTGAGCGTTAATCCTACAATTACCAATGCGACATTGAGTCAGACGATCTGTTCGGGAACGCAAACCGCATTAGTAAATTTGACCGCCAATCCTGCAGGTACCACCTATAATTGGACCGCTATCGCTACTTCTGGTATATCTGGCTTTACACCATCGGGAAATACGAATACCATTCCTGTTCAAACTTTAACAACAACTAGTGCTTCTGCTGGAACAGTTACTTATTCGATAACTCCTTCTATTGGGCTTTGTGTTGGCACGGTTGTTCAGTATGTCATCACAGTTAATCCAGCGCCTACTTTTACTAGTCAACCTTCTGCACGTACTGCCTGTCAAGGTGCGGCAATTGTGCCTTTATCGGTTTCAATTTCAACTACTGCTGGTTCGCCGTTGTATCAGTGGTACTCAAATACTGTCAATAATACTACTAGTGGTACCCTAATTCCAGGAGCGACAAATGCTAATTATACACCGCCTTCTGCTGCAATAGGAACACTTTATTATTATTGTGTGATTACCCTTTCTTCCGGAGGTTGCGCCAGTATTACGAGTGCTACCGCTGCTGTCACCATAACACCAATAGCAACCATCTCATTACAACCACTAGCCATACAAAATATTTGTGCAGGCGTTACGCTATCTGTTCCTTTGACCGTAAATTTTTCTGGGGGAACAGGAACTGCCTCGTACCAATGGTTTTCTAATACTTCAAATTCAACAGTGGGAGGAACTGCCATTCCTGGTGCTGTAAGCGCTAGTTATACGCCACCTGTTTTTAATAGTCCGGGAACTTTTTATTATTATGTTGTACTAACATTAAGTGGTAATGGCTGTGGCACAACAACCAGTACCGTTGCAGCTGTAAACGTATCTGCTGACCCTACAATCAGCGTACAACCCATTGCAAACCAAACTTTATGTCAAGGGACTTCGACTTTTACTTTAGCAGTTACTGCGGTTGGAGGTTTAGGAACTTTTAGTTACCAATGGTACGCTGCTCCAGCAACTTTAATACCGGGAGCTACGAATAGTAGTTTTGTGCCAAATACCAATATCGTTGGAACA
>JBIKRP010000149.1:0-5683 GCA_044349145.1 Flavobacterium sp. | reverse complement strand
TTTCATATTTAGAACCAAGATTGTTGAATTCTATTTCGGTTTACCGATTATCAAATAAATTTAAGTCATGTCAAAAAGAACCACCTATTATCTAATTGGAGCTGCCATTATTCTGGCAGGAACTTTATTGGTGCTTGCCAAAAAAGGAGTCATTGGAAACAAAGACAATAGCATAGAAGTTGAAATTGCCAAAGCCGATACTATGACTATTGTTGAAACAGTATCTGCCACGGGAAAGATCCAACCAGAAATTGAGGTAAAAATCTCGTCAGAAGTTTCAGGAGAAATCATCGCACTGCCAGTAAAAGAGGGGCAAGTTGTAAAAAAAGGGGACTTGTTGGTGAAAATCAATCCAGATTTATATACTTCTGGTTATAACAGAACGGTAGCAGGTTTGTCACAAACTAAAGCTGGCTTAAGTCAAGCAGATGCCAGCTTTAAGGAAGCTAAAGCCAACTACGAGCGAAGTAGAACTTTATTTGATAAAGGAATTATTTCGAAGTCAGAGTGGGACAAAGCGATTGCTGCTTTTGAAAATGCTCAGGCATCGAAAAAATCTGCCTACTACAACGTACAAAGTGCTTCGGCAACTGTTAGTGAAGCTAAGGATAACTTGGGAAGAACGACAATTTATGCGCCAGCGGACGGAACAATCTCGATGCTAAATGTCGAATTAGGCGAGCGGGTTTTAGGTACACAGCAAATGACAGGGACAGAAATTTTGCGAGTTGCTAATTTAAATAATATGGAAGTTGAAGTTGACGTGAATGAAAATGATATCGTAAAAATCAATGTAGGTGATTCTGCTAAGGTTGAGGTCGACGCTTATTTGAAGAAGCAATTTAAAGGAATTGTTACTAGTATTTCGAATTCAGCAAGTACCACTTTAACGGCAGATCAGGTGACTAATTTTAAGGTGAAAGTTAGAATTTTAAAGCAGTCTTATCAGGATTTGTTGGCTGGAAAACCACTAAGTTATTCGCCTTTTAGACCAGGTATGACCGCCACAGTTGACATCATAACAACAAGAAAAGAAAATGTAATGGCGGTGCCGATTAGTGCTGTGGTCGTAAAATCTGATACCGCTGCCGTAAAGAAATTAGAAGTGGAAGATCCGAATTCGGAAGAAAACAAAGTAAAGCCTCACAATGACAAGAAATACGAGTGCGTGTTTGTAAAAGTAGGCGATAAGTCGAAAATCAGGATTATCAAAACAGGTATCCAAGACGACACCAATATAGAAGTAACGGAAGGTCTTAAGAAAGGGGATGTCATTATTATTGGTCCTTACACCACTGTCACAAAGGATTTAAATTCTGGGGATAAAGTCAAGATTGCTTCGAAAGGAACTACTGAATCTAAGAAATAATGGCGTTAATTCTTAATATAGAAACGGCTACAAAGAATTGTTCGGTTTCTTTATCTAACAATGGCAATCTCATTACTTATAGAGAGATTGCCGAACAGGGCTACTCACACGCTGAGAAGTTGCATGTTTTTATTGAGGAAGTCTTGTTAGAAGCCAGTATTCAATTTGGTGATCTAAAAGCAGTAGCCGTCAGTCAAGGACCAGGCTCTTACACCGGACTGCGAATTGGCGTTTCAGCGGCGAAAGGCTTATGTTATGCTTTGAATATTCCCATGATTGCTTTGGACACACTTTCAGTTTTAGCGCATCAAATCCAAATAAAAGAAGGCCTCATCATTCCGATGATTGACGCGCGACGTATGGAGGTTTACAGTGCAATTTTTGATTCGCAATATCAAAAAATAATCGAAACGAAAGCGGAAATTATCACAGAAGAATCCTTTAATACCTATGATGAAACAATATATTTCATAGGAGATTCTGCTACAAAATGTAAAGAAGTATTAAAGCAATCTAATCACATTTTCATGGAAGAAATAGTTTATCCATCATCGAAAGACATGGCTAAATTGAGTTTTAAAAAATATCAAGAAAATGATTTTGTGGATGTGGCTTATTTTGAACCGCTATACCTCAAAGATTTTGTTGCCACTACGGCGAAAAGTAAATCATAAAGTCGAAAGAAAATCGATGATTTTTACTTTATCATAATCCTCACTAAACGAAACTTTACTTTCCTTTAAAAAGACTTCTATTTCTTGCTTTTTGGCAGGATATAACTTTAGAAGTTGTTTTTTGTTTTCTGGAAATTCAATGATTCCTTGGTCATTACATTTGAAATAATAGGCGTTATCCGACTTCACATACCTAGCGGGCATTTCTTTTTCTAGCGAAGTTTTAGCAATTTTTCCATCATAAAAAAGTACGCGTTCCTGCACGTATAATGTGCAATTTCCTTTGGAATGAGATTCAATCAAGTAACCCTTAACAGATTTTCCACCGATGTTAACATAATCTACTAACGTATACTTCTTATTGATACCAGTAAAGGTAATATTGCTAAAATCCTTTATTTTATCTAAAACGAGCGTGTCGTTCTTTGGTGTAATAAATTCAAATTCATCTGCAAATACATTATAGCGCATAAAGTATTTTTGGTTCACATTTTCGACCTTCGCAATGGCAAACATTTTTTGCAAATAGGGCGTTCCTTGAATCTTGTTGCCATTGTTTTTTGAATTTCTAAAAACTCTACTAGCTCCTTGGTTCATCATAATCGCATCAATATTTGCGAATTGCAAATCCACTTGCGCATGCGTTGATGAAATTACCGACAGAATTAGTGCTAAGGCAATCAAAATATTTTTCATAGGAGGAAATGTTTGGTCTAAAATAATCTAATCGGACTATTATTAAAGTTGAAATTTGATTTGTTTTTCGTCAAATGCTTTTTTACAATTTTCGAGTATAGTTGCGCAAACTTCTTTGTAGTCCTCGTTTGTTGTCCAAGCTTGAACGGACATAAAAATAGCGGATTCTCCCAATTCTTTTACAAAGACTGATGGTTTCTCGTTATGTAAAACTTTCGGAATTGCATTTACAACTTCCAAAATTGCTGATTTGGCCTCCTGTAAGTTTGACTGATAGGAAACACGAATCGTCAGGTCGGTTCTTTGCAATGTTTTTTCTGAGAAATTGATAATTTTCCCATTAGATAAAATTCCATTTGGAATAAAAACCACCTCATTGTTAACCGTCAACAATTGTGTTACAAATATTTGAATGTCAATCACTTTTCCGGCCGATCCTTGCGCTTCAATAGTGTCACCTAATTTAAAAGGTTTGAAAAGAATAATCAATATTCCTCCAGCAAAATTAGACAACGAACCTTGCAATGAAAGTCCAAGCGCCAATCCTGCAGCGCCCAATATAGCAAGAAATGAAGAAGATTCGACACCTAATTTCGAGATAACAGCGACGAATAGAACAACGCGCAATCCCCAAAAAATAATGTCGGAAAGGAACTCGATTAATGTTGGTTCGATTTTTCTTTTTACCATGATTTTCCTCGCTACCGAAGTGATAAATCGAATGGACCAAATTCCAATAATAAGAAGTAATAAAGCAGCAATTAATTTTGGGGCATAGTCAATTAAGACTTTTGTAAAAGCCTCTGAATACTGGCCGAAAAGCGTAGCGTCTATAAGTAAGTTCATGATATTACAATAAAAAACCTTCTCAATTTCGAGAAGGTGATTCTGGTACAAAAATAGTTTATTTATGAATTAATCCGCGTCTTCTTCAACTCTATTTGTACTTGTTGCATCTGCTTCTTTCGCATCATGTGAACCATCATTTGAAAAAGAATTAATTTTTTCTTTGGCGGTTTCAATCGTTTCAGAAAGTTTTTCTTTTGCGTCTTCCGCAAATTCTTCTGCTTTTGCTATGATTGGAGCTGATTTTTCTTTCACTGTTTCAATCACTTCGCTAATTGTTTCCTCCGCTTTTTCAGAAAATTGTCCTGCTTTTTCTTTAGCTACTTCTGCATATTCTTCTGCTTTTTCTACTAATGGAGCTGCGCTTTCTTTTGCTTTTGCGATTGTTTCATCAACAATATGCTCCGCTTTGTCTGCCATTCCCTCGGCTGAGGTTTTGGCTGATCCGAATAAATTCTTAAAAAATGATCCTAATCCCATAATATTTAGTTTTTTGGTTAACTTTCAAATTTACTAAAAAAACTATTTCACGAATCATTATGACCGCAATTCTTTCAAAACCAGCGAGAAGTCATCGGAGGGTAATTGACAAGTTTTGTTTTTACAGATATAAAATAAGGACTTCTTGTCAACATATCTGGTTTGTAAAAAAGGTAATTTCGATTCGTTTGCTGTGCCTGCGACAAGTACATTGGGGACATAATTTTTATGGAGTTCTTTGGCAAGAGGAATTAAGTCGTTACTGCAAATCGCAAGTTCAAGGGAGTTATTATCATAATTCAAAAAGCCATCCAGCCAATTAGAAAAGGCGCTGGGATAGTCAATCGTTGGGATAAGTTTACGGGTCATGTTTTTAGCAACTTCCTCGTAATGACCATTGCCGAAATAGATGCATAGTTTATATAAATTCTTTGCCATCATTGAGTTTGAAGCCGGAATGACATTGTCTTCCGTTTCAAAATGTAAAGTGATGAGCGGTTCGTCTTGGTTTGATTTGAAAGCAAACAAGGATTGGTAGCCATCAAAGAAATGATCCAAGCAATAATCGGTTAAGTTTTTGGAATTTTGTAGCCATTTTTCATCGAAGGTGACTTGATAAAGTGCGATAAAAGCTTCGATTACAGTAGCGTAATCCTCCAAAAATCCATTAATGGTCGCCTTGCCATCTTTGTACGAATGCCACAAGTTTCCCTCCGTCGACCAAAGATTTCTGACAATAAAATCGGCGTTTTTTAGCGCGATTTCGAGATATTTTTCAGTTTGAAATGCTTTGTACGCATCCACATAACCTTTCAGCATGATGGCATTCCATGATGTCAGGCATTTATCATCAAGACGTGGTTTGCTTCGTTGTTCTCGAACTTCGTAGAGTCGTTTTTCCCAACTCAATTTCTTCGCTTTTAGCACTTCAACATTTATAATGTGTTCCGCAGCAATTTCTCCGATTGATTTGTTTTGGATTAAGACATAATTTCCGTGTTCCCAATGACCGAAGTCATTGATGTTGAATACGATGCTGAACAAATCAAAATCTTCTTTCAAAAGGAATTGTAGTTCCTCTTTTGTCCAAACATAAAAAGCGCCTTCTTCCAGATGTTGCTCGACGTTTAGGCTGTCCGCATCTAATGCGCTATAGAAAGCACCTTCAGGCGTCAGCCATTCTTTGGTTACAAAATGTAGCGTTTTCTGGACGATTTCTTGGTACAACGGATTTCGAGTTCTTGTGAAAGCATCCGCGTATAAAGACACCAATTGTCCGTTGTCGTATAGCATTTTTTCGAAGTGCGGAACATGCCATTTCCCATCGACGGAATAACGCGAAAAACTACCATCGAGGGTGTCGAATAATCCGCCATAGGCCATTTTTGTTAGGGTTAAATCGACGAAATTTAGAAGTTCATGGTCGTTGTTTTGGTGTCCATAACGCATCAAGAACGCGTAATTGTTCGGCATCATAAACTTGGGTGCGCGCGCCATACCACCGAAATCCCAATCGAAACTTTTTTTCCAGTTTTCGATTAATGGAACAATTACTTCTTGTGGGATTTCGTCACTATTGTTTGGTGAAGGAACTACTGAAAGTTGCTGCAATCCTGCA
>JBIKRP010000148.1:0-5688 GCA_044349145.1 Flavobacterium sp. | reverse complement strand
GCCCAATAACCTTGTTTTCAATAAGTTCAGGAAGTTTAGCTAATTTATTGCTTTCTGTTTGAGCAATACGATTTACTGGGATTCCAGTCATCATTGAAACAACATCGGCTACATTATCTTCAGTCACTTCAATTCGATTGCTTTTAGAATCTTCTTCCCATTGTTCTTGGGCTATTGCTAGATCTTTTTCTATTCGTTTCTCATCATCACGAAGTTTAGCAGCTTCCTCGTATTTTTGTTTTTTGACAACAGAATTCTTAGACTCGCGAACTTCCTCTAATTGTCTTTCCAATTCTAAGATTTGTTTAGGAACTTCGATATTAGTTATATGAACACGAGAACCCGCCTCGTCAAGAGCATCAATCGCTTTGTCTGGTAAGAATCGTTCCGACATGTATCTGTTCGTCAATTTTACGCAAGCTTCAATAGCTTCTGGAGTATAATTAACATTATGATGATCTTCGTACTTATTTTTGATGTTATTCAAAATAGTAATCGTTTCTTCAACAGAAGTAGGCTCCACAATAATCTTTTGAAAACGTCTTTCTAAAGCGCCATCTTTTTCTATGTATTGACGGTACTCATCTAAAGTCGTTGCCCCAATACATTGTATTTCACCACGAGCCAATGCAGGTTTAAACATATTAGAAGCGTCTAATGAACCTGTCGCTCCACCAGCACCAACGATGGTATGAATTTCATCAATGAAAAGAATGATATCGTCGTTTTTCTCTAATTCATTCATCACAGCTTTCATTCGCTCTTCGAATTGTCCTCTGTATTTAGTTCCGGCAACTAAGCTCGCTAAATCCAAGGTCACCACTCTTTTATTAAACAGAATACGAGAGACCTTTTTCTGTGTAATGCGCAAAGCCAGACCTTCTGCTATAGCAGATTTTCCAACGCCTGGTTCGCCAATTAAAAGTGGATTGTTCTTTTTTCGACGACTTAAAATTTGAGAAACACGCTCAATTTCTTTTTCACGACCCACTACAGGGTCGAGTTTTCCTTCTTCTGCCATCTCCGTTAAATCTCTACCAAAATTATCCAGAACAGGTGTTTTAGATTTTTTGTTTGATTTGTTGGCAGGATTATTAAAACTTCCTTCTTTTAGACTGTCATCTTGACCTGAATCTTCATTGAAGGACTCGTTTTTTGGTAAATTTTCTAGGTAATTATCTTCGTTTGGTGTCATGTTAAGATATTGTTCTTTAGCTAGATCATAATCTATTTTAAGTTTATTCAATAGCTTGGTTGTTGGATCATTTTCATTTCTTAAAATACACAATAACAAGTGCGCAGTACTGATAGAAGTGCTTTGAAAAACTTTAGCTTCCAGAAAAGTGGTTTTTAATGCGCGTTCTGCTTGTCTTGTTAAGTGTAAGTTCTTCTTTTCGTTACTAACGATCACGTTAGGATTGGCAGGGCTTAAGATTTCAACTTTGCGACGTAAATGGTCTAAGTCAACTGACAAATTATTTAAAATGGTAATTGCCTTTCCATTCCCGTCTCTTAAAATCCCAAGCATAAGATGTTCAGTACCAATAAAATCATGGCCCAAACGCAAGGCCTCTTCTTTACTGTAGGTAATTACATCTTTAACTCTTGGTGAAAAATTATCATCCATAACTAATAGGTTTGGTTCTGTAAATTTAGTGATTATGTTGCTGCGAACAAAAACCATTCCCGACAAAATCTACTGTCAGCTAATAGACAAAAAAAAACTAAAAAAAAATAGGGCGAAAGAATTAACTTATTAACTGAAAATAGTGCCCATTTTGTTAATAAATCAAAGAAAATTCTAATGATTTTTGAACTAAAAATAGCCGAGAAAGTTTATATTAGCAAGATTTTTTTAAACAATATAATTTTAAAATAAATAGAATATGTCAGACGGAGAAAAGTTAATCCCAATTAACATTGAAGATGAAATGAAATCAGCTTACATCGATTATTCGATGTCGGTAATTGTATCGAGAGCACTTCCAGATGTTAGAGACGGCTTGAAACCTGTGCACCGTAGAGTCCTTTATGGAATGTATGATTTAGGAGTTTTTTCAAATAGAGCTCACAAAAAGTCCGCGAGAATTGTCGGAGAAGTTTTAGGAAAGTATCATCCACACGGAGATACCTCTGTATACGACGCCATGGTCCGTATGGCGCAAGAATGGAGTTTACGTTATTTATTAATTGACGGACAAGGGAATTTCGGTTCAGTTGATGGAGACAGTCCAGCAGCAATGCGATATACCGAAGCAAGAATGAAAAAAATGTCTGAGGACATTATGGCAGATATTGATAAGGAGACCGTTGATTTTCAATTAAATTTTGATGATACGTTATACGAGCCGAAAGTAATGCCGACAAGAGTTCCAAATCTCTTGATTAATGGAGCTTCAGGAATTGCAGTGGGAATGGCGACCAATATGGCGCCTCACAATTTGACAGAGGTGATTGATGGTACTTTAGCTTACATCGACAACAATGATATCGAAATCGACGAATTAATCAATCATATCAAAGCGCCAGATTTTCCAACAGGCGGTGTGATTTATGGTTATGAAGGTGTCAGAGAAGCATTCAAAACAGGACGTGGAAGAATTGTGATGAGAGCCAAAGTGGCATTTGAAGAAGTAGACGGTAGAGAATCAATCATCGTGACTGAAATTCCATATCAGGTGAATAAAGCCGAAATGATCAAGAAAACGGCTGATTTAGTCAATGATAAAAAAATAGAGGGAATTGCGAACATTCGTGATGAATCAGATCGAAATGGAATGCGTATCGTATACATTCTAAAACGTGACGCTGTTGCCAATGTTGTTTTGAATACCTTGTACAAATTCACACAACTTCAATCTTCATTTAGTGTAAATAATATTGCACTGGTAAAAGGAAGACCTCAAATGTTGAATCTAAAAGATTTGATTCATTATTTTGTGGAGCACCGTCATGATGTTGTGGTTAGAAGAACACAATTTGATTTACGGAAAGCAGAAGAAAGAGCGCACATATTAGAAGGTTTGATTATCGCGTCAGACAATATCGACGAAGTAATAGCATTAATTAGAGGTTCTAAAAACACGGAAGAAGCTCGTGAGAAATTAATGGAGCGTTTCAAACTTTCGGATATTCAGTCGAGAGCCATTGTTGAAATGCGTTTGCGTCAATTGACAGGTCTGGAGCAAGACAAATTGAGAGCGGAATACGAAGAAATCATGAAATTAATCGAAGAATTGAAAGCTTTATTAGCAAGTAAAGAACTTCGTATGGAATTGATCAAAACTGAGCTTATCGAAATCCGAGATAAATATGGTGACGAAAGACGTTCTACGATTGAATATTCTGGCGGTGACGTAAGTATTGAAGATTTGATTGCTGATGAAAATGTAGTGATTACCATTTCACACGCAGGATATATCAAACGTACTAATTTGACCGAATACAAAACGCAGAATAGAGGAGGAGTTGGACAAAAAAGCGCTGGAACTAGAGATCAAGACTTCCTTGAGCATATGTATGTTGCGACCAACCACCAATATATGATGTTCTTTACGCAAAAAGGAAAATGTTTCTGGATGCGTGTTTACGAAATCCCAGAAGGAAATAAAACAGCAAAAGGTCGTGCTTTACAAAACTTAATCAACATCGAAAGCGATGATAAAGTAAAAGCATTTATCTGCACACAAGATTTAAAGGATAAAGAATACACCAATAGTCACAATTTGGTCATGGTGACCAAAAAAGGACAAGTGAAGAAAACTTCTTTAGAGAAATACGCTAAACCAAGGGTTAATGGTGTCGCTGCGATTACAATCCGCGAAGGAGACGAATTACTAGAAGCAAAACTGACAAACGGTGAAAGCCAAATTATTGTTGCTGTAAAATCTGGAAAATTAGTTCGATTTGAAGAAACGAAAACCAGACCGATGGGAAGAACAGCATCTGGAGTTCGTGGAATTACATTGAAAGACGATACTGATGAAGTAATCGGAATGGTTACCGTCAACGATATGAATAGCGAAATTCTAGTAGTTGCAGAAAACGGTTACGGAAAACGCTCAAGCCTTGACGATTATAGAATTACAAATCGTGGTGGTAAAGGAGTGAAAACGCTTAATATCACGGAAAAAACCGGAAAATTAATCTCTATCAATGCCGTGACTGACAACGATGATTTGATGATTATTAATAAATCTGGATTGACTATCAGAATGGCTGTAGAAGATCTTCGTGTTATGGGAAGAGCGACTCAAGGAGTGAAACTGATTAACATTAAGGGCAATGATTCCATCGCCGCAGTAACGAAAGTAATGAAAGACGACGTCGCTGAAGTTGTTTTGGATGAAGATGGTAATGTCATTGAAGATACCGCTATTGAAAGAGTCAAACCAGTTTTGGAAATTCTTGAAGATGACGGTGCCGCTGACGATGACGACGATGAAGATGAAGAAGTGATCGAAGATGATGAAACAGAAGATGACGCAGACGAGACAGACGAAGAGTAATTGACACAATGCATTTCAATCAGTTTTGGTTGAAATGCATTTTTTTTCACATAAATATCAACTAAAATTAAACTAAATGAAAAGTAAATATGTAGTTCTCGCAGCAGCTTTACTAGTATCAATGGGCTCATTTGCTCAGAAAGATCAAATTAAGGCCGCTGAAAAAGCATTAAAAAACGGAAACAGTGCTGAAGCCATATCAGTCTTAACGCAAACAGAATCAACAATAGGAGCGGCTGAACCAACAGAAAAAGCACAATTCTACTTTGTAAAAGGAAACGCGCATCTAGATTTGGCCAACAAAAAAGTAGAGTTTGCAAAAAATCTTTCATCCGCTGCCAAAGCCTACCAAGAAGTGTTGTCGACCGAAAAATCTTCAGGAAAATCTAAGTACTCTTCTCAAGTGCAATCATCTATAGCAGATATCAAAAATCAATTGATTAACGGAGCGGTAGACGCAGGAAATTCAAAAGACTATAAAACAGCGTCCAAGTTACTTTACCAATCTTACGAATTGGATAAGACCGATTTAGAAAAGTTATATTATGCAGGAAACTATGCGCTAAATGGCGAAGACTATGATACCGCACTGGCATACTACGAAGATTTGAAAAAGCAAAATTACTCGGGCGAAGGAATGGGATATTACGCAAAAAACGTCTTGAATGAGCAGGAAGAGTTTTTCGGTTCGACTGCAGCGTCTAAAACTGATAGAGACACTAAGATTCGTCTAAAATTGTACACCAGTCCTAGAGACGAGAAAATTCCGTCAAAAAAAGGTGAGATCCTTAAAAACATTGCGCTAATCTTGGTGCAACAAGGGAAGATTGATCAAGCCAAGCAAGCGTTAAGCGACGCCAGAGCTGCAAATCCAGACGACACATCGATTGCGATGACGGAAGCGAATGTTTACTTAGAACTGAACGATTTTGCCATGTATAAGAAACTGGTGACCGAAGTACTTGCAAAAAATCCAAATGATGCTGATTTGCTATATAATTTGGGAGTTATCGCTTCTAAAACAAGTGCGGTTGAAGCCGAGGGTTATTATAAGAAAGCAATCGAAATCAATCCGAGCTTCACCAATGCTTATCTCAACTTAGCCATTCTCAAATTAGACGCTGACAAAAAAATCATTGAGGAAATGAACAAGTTAGGAACCTCAGAGAAAGACAATAAA
>JBIKRP010000147.1:0-5695 GCA_044349145.1 Flavobacterium sp. | reverse complement strand
CGGGTTTTAACACTGGTTTTTTACCAATTACACCTTCGCCATCTACGACTTCTTTATCGTTTAGAGAGTCGTAAATTTCCCAGTGTCTTGAGGTGAGTTGAACGGAATCTTTACTGTGATTTTCAATAGAAACTTCGTAGCTAAAGGCAAAATGAATTTTGTGATTTTTGAAGTACGTGCCTTCAAAATTCGTTAAAACTGAAATTTTTATACCTCTTGTTATTTGCGAAACCATAGTAGTATTTGTCGAAAATGCATTTCAAATTTACGAAAAAATCAATTTTAGAAGACAAATTAAAGTTAAATTTTCTTAATTAATAATCTCTGTGGAACTCGCGACAGCTTTACCGATGATACGGTCGTAGCGTTGGTTGTTTTCTTTGTAATAAATCAAGGCGAAATAATTGTCTTCGGTTTGAAAAAAGTTTCCGTCAATGGCATTAGCGTTGTCTATTTTTCCGTTTTTATCGGCAACAACATATTGATAGTTGGTAAAACCTTGTTTAATCATAATGGCTTTCTCATAGACCGCTTTTTCGGCATTATAGTCCATTTTGCTTTCTGCATTCATGGCGTAATTGTTAAACATTCCATTGACATAAATGTCTTTTTTCTCGTAAAAGGAAGGCGCAGACAAAGTAAAATAGACCCAAGCGTAATCGGCTTCAATCTCGCTGGTTACCACATTAAGATTATTGATCAAAAAATTACCGTTATAATCAGGATTAAACGTATAAGGTTCTTTGGCTCTGGCTTCGTCGGTATAAAGGTAAGCGTTATACACGCCGCCTTGAGAATCGATTCTGGCCACGTTATTTGTAGCTGCTCGAATGTCTTTGTTTTCAAAATAACGGAACTCATTTCCAGCCCAGAATTGTGTTTCAGTATCGTATTTGTAAATCAAATCATTTCCGATTGTAAACATTGGTTTTACGTTGGTGATTGCAGAATTTAATTTTCCATTTTGAAGTAATAGCACTTTTACATTACTTAACGGGCTTTGAAATGTTATCGTTGTTGACTTAACAGAAAATTCAAGATTGTGTTTGTAACTGGCTTCTGCAATATTACGAGCTCGTTTTACTTGAAGTGGCACCGTTACAATGTTCTCGTAAATAATAAACTTCCGTGAGAAAACAAGATCGCCATTTTCGTCTACTATTTTGAGCATATAATTGCCGCTCACAATCAACTGCGTGTTTCGATTTGGAAATTGAATTCGATAATGGGAATATAGTTGAAGTGCGTTATATGAATTGGTGTAGTCGATAATTCGTTGATTGTCGAAACCTCTCAAATACTCATTTACAGAAAGTTGGGATTGCTTCCAATCGTAATCGCAATGCACAATTTGGTAGTAATAATTTGCTTCGTTCCCGTGTAAGTCATCAAATTGCAACTGAAAGGAATCGCCCAATTGAAAAACAGGAACCATATTTTGTTTGTTTTGAACAAACGTAATTGTTTTAATATGAAATGGGGGGGCTATTTCCTTCTCCGGTTGTGCAGTTGCTGTCGTCGTGACAAATAATAGGAGTAAGTAAGTAAAAATCGAATTTTTCATAAAACAGTTTTTTAGAAGCTAAATGTACTAAAATAATGATTTTAAAACACTTCCTGTTAACTTTTTTATGGGATTATTTTTTTGTGCAAACTGGAATAATTTCGCCCTTTGCCAAGCAATATTTTTCGACTAAATCGGCAGCAATTTCTGAGGTATAATCTACTTCGTTGACTTCGAAACCGATGCTTCTTAGTTTGTCGAAATAGTCTCTGCCATAAATTCTAACATGGTCGTATTGCCCGAATATTTTTGACCTTTCTTTTTGATCTGTAATGGAATCGTCTGAAAAAGTCGTCGCTCTATTGAGGTCTTGCGGAATTTGAAAAATGCCCATTCCGCCTGGTTTCAAAACACGATATAGTTCTTGCATTGCTTTGGTGTCGTCAGGGATATGTTCTAAAACATGGTTACAAAGAATGACGTCATAGGTGCTATCGCTAAAGGGCAAATTGCAGATGTCTGCCTTGACATCTGCCAAGGGAGAAAGTAAATCTGTTGTAGTGTAATCTAAGTTTTTTTGGTTTCTAAACAACATGTAAAACGCTTGTTCGGGAGCGAAATGCAATACTTTTTTTGGAGCAGAAAAGAAGTCCGTTTCGTTTTTCAAGTACAACCAAAGCAAACGATGTCTTTCTAACGATAGCGTGCTGGGTGAAAGTACATTATTGCGCTGCGTTCCATATCCATAGGGAAGAAACATGCGAAAATTCTTCTCATCAATCGGATCAGTGTACGTTTTTCCGCGCAGCAAAAAAGCCAATACTGGTCGAGCCACATAACTCAATCGGATAAGGATTGGTCTGGGAATGGTGTTCAAAATAAGTTTAAAAATCTTTTTCATTAGAGCACCAAAGGTTGTCTGCGAAATTCGTCTTCTTCATTGCTAACGATTCCGAGTGCTTGATATACATAGGCAAATGTCGAGAGCAACTCAGGTTTGCCATCAATAATAGCCACATCATGCTCGAAGTGTGCACTTGGTTTTCCGTCGGCGGTGAGTATCGTCCAACCATCTTTGAGTTGTTTGATATTACGCGTTCCCATATTGATCATCGGCTCAATCGCCACGACCATTCCTTCTACAAATAATTTTCCACGACCACGTTTACCGTAGTTGGGCATTTCTGGATCTTCGTGCATTTTCTGCCCTAAACCGTGTCCAACCAGTTCACGAACCACGCCGTAGCCATGCGATTCGGTATATTTTTGAATGGCGTTGCCCACATCCTCTACGCGATTTCCTACTTTAAATTCACGTATTCCGACGTAAAGCGATTCTTTGGTAACTTGAAGTAACTTCTTCGTTTCAGGGGCAACTTCTCCGATTTCAAATGAATAAGCGTGATCGCCGTGGTAGCCGTTTTTGAAAGCACCGCAATCTACCGAGATTACATCGCCACTTTCTAGAGGTTTGTTGTTTGGGATCCCATGTACCACTTGAGCATTTGGACTCATACATAGCGAATTCGGAAATCCATAGAGCCCAAGAAAACTGGGGGCTGCTCCGTGATCACGAATAAATTCTTCGGCTAATTTGTCTAGATATAATGTAGTAACGCCAGGCTTGATTTCGCCTGCAATCATTCCTAAAGTTTTAGAAACGATAAGCGCACTTTCGCGCATTAATTCAATTTCTTCTCGTGTTTTTTGGATAATCATTTTTTCTGAATTCGAGTCGCAAAAGTACGTATTTAACTCAAATAAAATAGAGAATATTGAAGTCAAATGAACTGGCGACCAACCTTCTTTAATCGGGATTTGCCATGATTCTGAATAGCTCTGAATTGGAAATGAAGAATCTGTTTTCCAAAGCAATATCCGCTAATTGTGCGATTACTAAGTTGTTTTCTCTCGAATTAATCAGGAACATCGAGCTTTCTCCGAAAGAAAAAAGTCGTTCTTCAGAAGTCAACATGGTTGTATTGTCAGTCACCAAACTTTTGATAAAACCTCGTTGTTTTTGCAAGGATTGAATTTCGGTTTTTTGCGCTTTGATTTTATTGGTGAGTTGCACTCTTTCCAATTCCAATGAGAACTTTGTTTCTTGTAATTTAAACTTCGCAATTTTCAAATCACCGCGTTCTTTTCGCAAAAAAAGAGGAAAATAGAAATTCATTCCAACTTTGTAGTCTTCGAAACGATAATTGTCAAAGGCACTGGGCTCTGATAAATAAGTGTACCCAACGTCAATTTTTGGCAAAAGACTGTTGGCTTTGAGTCGACGGTCTACATTTAACATATCTACTTTACTTTCCAGCGCATTGATTTTTGGATGGTTGTTTATCGAAAAATCTGTATTGAGAAGATCGTTTGTTTTAAGTGTTTCTTGGATGGTCATCTCCAATTTGTCTTCGGGAATAAGCGTATCTGAAAGCTCTAGCGGAATGGTATTGTCTAACCATAAAAAATTCGCTAGTTCGAGTTTGGCTTTGGCTAACTTAAGGTTGGAATCTTCTAGACTTAAAAGGCGATTTTTTAGGATAATCCCAGCCTCAATGCTATCAATTGCTGGCTTGTCGCCTTGCTCAATTAATGATTTTACACCACCAAATCGCACTTTAGCGTTGGTCGCATAAGTTTCGTATAATTTGACTTCGTTGTAGCTTCTTTTCCAATTAAAATAGGCTACAGAAGCATCGTAAAGTACGGCAATCGCGTTGAGTTTTCTCTCTGCTTGACTCAAACGAATCTGCATTTTTGCTTTTCGTAAATCAGCCATTCTCTGATTGATAAATAGACCTTGCCCCAACGGTACACTAATCCCCAGTGAGGTTAGTCCTTGATTGGGCATCGTGTTTTCTGGATTTAAGAACACACCTTCACTGTTATCGAAGCCAGCTTTGACTTCTACGCCGTACCAAGTCGGAATCTTGAAACTACTATTCAAAAGGGAATAGTATTCGTTTTCTTTGAATTGTTTTTTTGAAAAATCGACTTCTATTTTCGGGTCGAAACTACCGCGAGCTCGCAGTAAGTTTGCTTGTGCCATACTGATTTCAAGATTAGCGGTCTTGACCAAAGGATGGAATTTTTTGACTTGCCCTAAGAATTCATTATAAGTGAATTCTGTTGGTAAAGTGTTTTGACCTAAACATGCAAAAGCGGTAAACAAGAAAACGAATAAGATACTTCTCATTATTTTTTGTCTTTAGTGTCTTTAGATTTTGGAGTATAGTAATTTGGTGGAAATCCATTTAGTGTTCGCCATAACTCAAACCAAATTGGCACGTTGTTTAGCAAAGCAATTGTTTGCGCGCCAGAGCCGATGCTTAGTTGCTTTGGCCAAGGGATATCCTCTTTGTCTGGTGCAATCAAGATTCGAAATTTTCCGTTATCGCTGATAAAGTTTTCGATGGCTACGACTTGACCGCCGAAAGTTCCGTAGGACATATTAGGCCAACCTGAAAATACAATGGTAGGCCAACCGTCGAACCAAACGCGTATTTTTTCTCCTCTATGAATGAGGGGAAAGTCAACCGGATCGACAAAAGTTTCAACTGCAATTTCATAATCCGCAGGCATGATACTAACGATAGGTGTTCCTTCTTTGATGTTTTCTCCAATACCAGCTTGCAACGCTCTATTTACAAAACCAGTTTGCGGCGCTTTAATATAGTACATTCCATTTCTGATACTGTAATTTACCACTTGATTCTCTAGTTTATTGACTTGTGCTTCCGTATCGTATTGATTACTTAAGGCGGTAAATTGGTCACTTTCAGCTTTGGATGCTTTCTCGTTGTATTCCGCTGTGATGCGATTAATTTCTACTCTGGTGTTGATGTATTCGTTCTTGCTTGTCAAGTATTTGTTTTCTTGCGAAATAATTTTAGCTTCGGCATCTTGCAATTTCAAGCGTTTTTCTTCCACATCGGTCAGCGGTTTTAGCCCTTCTTTGTTCAATTGCGTTGCACGATTAAACTGGGTCTTGGCGATTTTCAATTGGGTTTTGACCGCTTCTAGGTCGATACTATCGGTCTTAATTTTTAATATGGCTTGTTTAATTTTGTTTTGAGCTTGTTGCAGTTTTAATGTCTTTTCGTTTTCGATCGCATTAATTTGGTTCCCCAAAGCGTTTACTTTGGAACCATAAGATTCCACGGATTTCTTTTTAGCAACAGCTTGATTTTT
>JBIKRP010000146.1:0-5716 GCA_044349145.1 Flavobacterium sp. | reverse complement strand
GTAATCGCGTTGTCTCAATTGTCTCGTGCCGTAGAAACGCGTGGCTCTAGCAAACGACCTTTGCTTTCTGACCTTCGTGAATCTGGAGCAATCGAGCAAGATGCCGATATCGTTTCGTTTATCTACCGTCCCGAATATTATAAGATAGATGAATGGGATGATGATGAACGTACGCCAACGCAAGGCCAAGCAGAATTTATAATTGCCAAACACCGTAATGGTTCATTAGAGAATATCCGATTGAAATTTGTCGGCAATCTTGGTAAATTTGACAACCTTGATGATTACGGCGGCGCGTATGACGACTTACCTTCGAAAATGAATCATGAAGACAATCCGTTTTCAACCAAAACATTGCCTTCTCCTAACGAAGCATTTGGCAGCACCATCAATAATGCAGACGACGATAGTGACGTACCTTTTTAGACACGGCTCCGCCTTTGGACACGCTTCGCTTTGGACCAGGCAGTTTGTCGATAGCGAGATAGGTCTGAAGCCGTAGGCGCGGCGAACAATCCAAAGTGTACCGTATCCAATAAATTATGCTTTTCTTCACAGAATTTCTGTTATCTTTGACTCCAATAACAGCGAATACAACAGCTAAAACCAATAGCAGTGAAGTACACTTTTTATATTTTATTCCTTTTATTTTCTTTCTCGGTTAAGGCAAGTTTTATCCTTTTACCTATGGATGAAACTATGCAGAAGAACCATCTGAAAGCCTACGGAATTACGTATTGGTGTTTGAATAAACAATACAAAGCGAGTTGGCTACTCAATTATCGCGGCGGTTCTTTCTTGTTGCCCGATGCAGAAGAAATCCGAAAGGAATGTCAAATACGTGGCGTTAGTTTTGAACTCTTATCAGATGCCGAAGCGAATCAAATATTGGAAGAAATTTCTAGTCCATCCCAAAACATGGAAACGGTCGTGCTTGAAAAGGCACCAAAAGTCGCAGTGTATACGCCCAAAGGAAAACAGCCGTGGGACGACGCAGTAACTATGGTTTTGACGTACGCGGAAATCCCATTTACGCCGATTTACGACGAAGAAGTGCTGTCTGATCAATTGATATTGTATGACTGGCTGCACTTGCATCACGAAGATTTTTCCGGTCAATATGGAAAGTTTTTTGGACAGTATAGAAATGCACCGTGGTACATTGAACAGAAGCGAGATTCTGAAGTATTAGCGGCTAAATTGGGTTATGCAAAAGTATCTCAAGAGAAACTCGCGGTAGCAAAGAAAATTAGAGATTTCGTCATCGGCGGTGGTTTTATGTTTGCGATGTGTTCGGCGACAGATAGTTTTGATATCGCTTTGTCGGCAGAAGGCGTTGATATTTGTGAACCCATGTTTGACGGTGATGCGAGCGATGGAAATTATCAAACTAAAATTGACTACGGTAGAACGTTTGCTTTCAAGAATTTTATATTAGATCGCAAACCGGAGCATTACGAGTTCTCGGATATTGATATGACCGAAAAGCGAAAAATTCCTTTTGAGAAAGACTATTTTACTTTAATGGATTTCTCTGCCAAATGGGATGTGATTCCAAGCATGTTGTGCCAAAACCACACGCAATTGGTCAAAGGATTTATGGGGCAAACTACTTCTTTTGATTCCGAATTAATTAAATCGAATGTATTGACTTTGGGTAAATGCGAATTGAATGACGAAGCGCGGTACATTCACGGGCAAAAAGGAAAAGGCTTCTTTACTTTTTTTGGGGGACATGATCCAGAAGATTTTCAACATCGAGTGGGAGATGAGCCCACCGTTTTGGACTTGCATCCGAATTCACCGGGATTCCGTTTGATTTTGAATAATGTGTTATTTCCAGCGGCGAGAAAGAAACCACAGAAAACATAGTTAATTAATAATTGATAATTGACAATGGATAATTAAAAACAGAAAGCCAATCAAAACTTGATTGGCTTTCTGTTTTTTAGCCCTGATGGTAACGGCATCCTTTTGTGGCGTTGTTCGCCACAAAAGATATAGTGAACAGCAGGAATAGCTCCTGAAACTATTTATTATTATCGATAATGTAGTTTAAAACTTTGGTCATCAAGTGTACTCGATCTTTCCCGCCAACATTGTGTTTGTGCATTGGGTAAGGGAAAAAATCGACTTGTTTCCCAGCTTCGACAAATTTTTTGACCAATGAAAAATTGTGTTGCATGACTACCACATCATCGCTCGTTCCGTGGATGAGCAATAATTTTCCTTTTAAGTCTTTGACATAGTTTAATGTATTTGCCTCGTCAAAACCTTTTTGATTTTCGGCTGGCGTATCCATATATCGCTCGCCGTACATTACCTCGTAATATTTCCAGTCAGTTACCGGTCCACCCGCAACACCAACTTTGAAAACGTCTGGTTTGCGCAATAAAAGTGATGTTGTCATGAATCCACCGAAACTCCAACCGTGCACTGCCAATCGGTTGCCATCTACATAAGGCAATGATTTTAAGTAGTCAACGCCTTTCATTTGATCATCCATTTCGTTCACGCCCAATCGTCCGTGAATCACACTTTCGAAAGCAAATCCACGATTGTCTGATCCGCGATTATCAACCGTAAATACCAAATAGCCTTGTTCCGCCATCCAGTACATCCACAAATTGGCACCATCTAGGAAGGAATTGGTAATCATTTGCGCATGTGGACCGCCGTAAACGTATACCATTACTGGGTATTTTTTCGTTGGATCGAAGTTGCTTGGTTTGATCAAGCGCGTGTATAAGTCGGTGGTTCCGTCTGCCGCTTTGATTGTTTTGATTTCAGCCGTTCCCATTTCATAGCCGTCATATTTGTTTTTGCTTTCTAACAGCGTTTTTGCTTTTAGGTTCTTGTCATACAGCAATGATTTTGATGGCGTTGTATGATTAGAAAATTCGTCGAAAAACCAATTTCCATCAGTACTTATAGCTACAGAATGCACGCCTAAGTCTTTCGTGATCAATGTTTGCTTTCCTTTCAAATCGACTTTGTACGCCAACATATTGGTTCCAGTTTCGCCTGGTGAAGAAAAATAGATTTCTGTTCCGGCAGGATTGCTTCCCAAAATTTCTCTTGCGGGGAATTTGTTATTGGTTAATTGCTTGATTAATTTCCCGTCGATGGAATAGTAATAAAGATTGTGAAATCCGTCTTTCTCGCTAAACCAAACAAAGTTATTGGAAGCCGCATTTGGGAAATACGCAGCATGTTCAGGTTCTACCCAACGCGGGTTTTTTTCATTCAGAATAGTACGCACATAATTTCCTGTTTGAGCATCATAAACGTGTAAAGACATGTCGTTTTGTCCACGATTGACTTCAGCAATCAAAACAAATTTCTCGTCTGGCGACCAAGAAAGATTGGTTAAGTAGTCGTCAGCGTTTCCTCGTGGTTTGATGAAAACTGTTTGCTTTGTCGCCAAATTGTAAATACCAACACGAGGTTTTTCACTTTTTTGTCCAATCATCGGATACTTGATGTTTTCCAATTTTCCTGGCGTTTCGTTGATATCCAATAGCGGATAATCGGCTACTTCAGATTGATCTTTCTGATAAAAAGCGAGTAAATTATTTTTTGGCGACCAGAAGATTCCTTTTTCGATGCCAAATTCATTTCGAGCAATGCTTTGACCCGAAACAATTCCTTCGTTGGATTCTCTGGTGACCGCAATTCTTTCCTTATTCTGGTTTAAGTAGTAGAGGTTGTTTTTTACGGTAAAGGCCACCTTTTCTTTTGCGTTGTCATACGATTGATTTTCGTCTGAATCGGAAAATTCTGTAGTTACTTTTCCTGTTTTGGTCGCGGTATTGTATTCGTAGAATTTTGTTCCGTTTGCAATTATTAGAGTGGTCGCATTCTTACTTTCAATTCCGAAGAAAGACTTTAAATCTGTTCCCAGGGCTTTGTTGAAATCAGCCAAAGTGATTAATTCAGTTGCAGTGGTATTTGCTGCGGAGGCAGTCATCAATTTCTTGCCGCTTTCTGCAAAGTACAAGTATTGATTGGTGTTCGGAATCCATTGGAATCCCAACATCTTATCCGCTCTAAATTGGCGATTTTGTTGCAAAACGGATTCTTCAAGCGTAATTTTTTTCAATTGACCGAACATTGAAAATGTAAGGAAACAACTTAAAACGAGTAGTGAAATTTTCTTCATAAAATATGATTTTTTGATGCGAGTAAATGTATAAAAAAAAGAATACTGTCAAAGACAGCAGTTGGTCTATTAACAGTATTCTTTGTTACAATGGGAACAGCAATCTATTCTTGTTCGTTTTCTTTATCGAGATATTCCTGAACAATTTCGATGGCGTTGGTCACAACATCACTCAATGCAGTAATAAAAGTGCCTTCTTCCGCGCTATTGATGGCGTGTTTGATGGCTTCTACTTCTTTGGTGATGATTTCGTGCGTTACGCTTCGTCCTGATTCTGCAATTCCTTCCATAATCAATCCGATAATTTCTTCTTCGGTTCTTCCGCGAAGGTGTTTTTCTTGACGAATGATAATATGATCAAACATACGACCGGCTATTTTTGCACATTCTTTAATATCTTCATCTCTACGATCACCAACGCCGGCAATAATACCAATTTTTTTGTTGGCATTAACACTGCTTAAGAAGTCTTCCACACCACGATATCCCGAAGGATTATGTGCAAAATCAATCATGACTTTGAATTTCTTGAAGTCGAATATATTCATACGACCCGGTGTTTGTGCGGCACTCGGAATGAATGTTTGCAAAGATGTACTAATATCTTCCGTTTTAAAGCCTTGCAAGTAACTCGCGAGAGTAGCCGCTAGAACGTTGGCAATCATAAACTTGGCTTTTCCCCCCATAGTTAGTGGTACATGTGTGGCCCGTTCGATGCGGATTTTCCATTCGCCTTTTTTGACGGTGATAAATCCGTTTTCGTACACACAAACGATTTTGCCTTCTTTGCACATTTTTTTAATCAATGGATTTTCTTCATCCATACTGAAGTAAGCAACATTGCAGCTGAGTTCTTGACCAATTTTGATACATTGTTCGTCTTCGGCATTCAAGATTGCCCAGCCGTCTTTTTTGACGCTTTTCACGACCGTACTTTTGACACGCGCTAAATCTTCTAAGGTGTGAATATCGCTCAAGCCCAAATGATCTTCTTGAATATTCGTAATCACCGCGATGTCACAACGACTAAATCCTAAACCAGAACGCAGAATTCCACCACGTGCGGTTTCTAAAACGGCAAATTCTACCGTTGGATCTTTCAAAATATATTCTGCAGAAACGGGACCGGTGGTGTCGCCTTTTTCCAACATGTGATTTTGAATGTAAATTCCGTCTGAAGTTGTAAAGCCTACTTTATAACCATTGTTTTTTACTATATGTGCCAGCAAACGGGTTGTCGTGGTTTTTCCGTTGGTACCTGTTACTGCAATTATCGGAATTCGACTAGGTTTTCCTGGTGGATACAACATGTCGATCACAGGAGACGCCACATTTCTCGGCAATCCTTCGGAAGGCGCTAAGTGCATCCGGAAACCCGGAGCAGCATTGACTTCTAGAATACAACCGCCGTTTTCTTTGAGTGGTTGAGTTAGGTTTTCCGCCATGATGTCGACGCCGCAAATGTCTAAACCAATCACACGAGAAATTCGTTCGCACAGGAATACATTTTCCGGGTGCATCATATCGGTTACATCTACAGAAGTTCCTCCAGTG
>JBIKRP010000145.1:0-5724 GCA_044349145.1 Flavobacterium sp. | reverse complement strand
TTTGCGATGTCACAAACGATGCCGACTAAACTAAACGATCAAAGGAGATTCTTTTCCGACAGCAGGTTGTTTTATTTATGGAATCAAGAAAGAGACGCCTACGATTTGAAAGATACAGAATATGAAACTTCTGTTATTGACATTCGTGAAATCAATACCAAGAGCAATGGCTATATTGCAATTGCATTAACTGATGATGGAAAAACAAGATTGTACCATGGATCCATTGTGAATTATTCTGTCGATGAGGAAGGCATATCTACATGGATTTTAAGATCTAAGAGTGCACGTGGAAAACTGTCGTTAGATCATAAAAA
Source organism: Flavobacterium sp. (assembly GCA_044349145.1). GTDB lineage: Bacteria > Bacteroidota > Bacteroidia > Flavobacteriales > Flavobacteriaceae > Flavobacterium. Next base: position 5,407 of record JBIKRP010000145.1, on the reverse strand, counting down.
GAAAAAAATAACCTATTCATTTGAGAGTAATGAAACACGTTATGTGAAAATTTTTGTTTTCAACTTATTCTTTGAAGGAGACCAAATTGACGTTCCAGACTAGTCTTTATAATTTTAATTTCAGGTACTTTCCCGTAATAGACAATTTGTTTTTTGCCAGTTCTTCGGGAGTTCCAACACCCAGTAATTGCCCACCATTTTCCCCGCCTTCAGGACCTAAATCTATAATGTAGTCTGCGCATTTGATGAGGTCAAGATTATGCTCTATTACGATAATGGAATGACCGTTTTCAAGTAAAGCATCGAAAGAAGCCAACAATTTTTTGATGTCGTGAAAATGCAAGCCTGTCGTAGGTTCATCAAATATAAAAAGTGCTTTTTCTTTTGTACTTCCTTTTACAAGAAATGTTGCCAGTTTGATTCGCTGTGCTTCACCACCAGAGAGTGTTGACGATGATTGTCCCAATTGAACGTATCCTAATCCAACATCTTGCAACGGTTGTAGCTTTTGTACAATTTTTGTTTGTTTTGTCTCTTTAAAGAAAGCTATCGCGTCGTCGATGGTCATCGTAAGGATATTATCAATGTTTTTTCCTTCGAAATGCACTTCGAGAATTTCTTTTTTGAAACGCTTGCCGGCACAAGTTTCGCAAGGTAAATGCACATCCGCCATAAACACCATTTCGACATTAATCGACCCTTCGCCGCTACAAGTTTCGCAACGTCCACCATCTACATTAAATGAGAAGTGTTTGGGCAAATAACCCCGTATTTTTGATAATTTTTCTTTCGAAAACAAGTCCCTTATATCGTCGTATGCTTTAATATACGTTACAGGATTAGAACGAGAACTTCTTCCAATTGGATTTTGATCGATATATTCTATATGACGAATTTTATGATAGTAGCCTTGCATATCGCTAAACTGACCGGCTTTTTCTCCAACTCCGTCCAGTTTCTTCTGCATAGCAGGGTACAGAATTTTCTTCACCAAGGTACTTTTGCCGCTTCCAGATACGCCTGTGATGACGGTTAGTACTTCGAGAGGAAATTTAACATCGATGTTTTGTAAATTATTCTCACGTGCACCCAATATTTCAATATAATTCGCCCATTTTCGTCTTGTTTTAGGCACAGTGATTTCTAATGCTCCACTCAAATATTTTGCAGTTAGTGAATCGGCTTTTAATAATTCCTGAAAGGTACCTTGTGCAACTAGTTCTCCACCGTAAGTCCCAGCTTCTGGACCAATATCAATGATCATGTCGGCAGCTTTCATGATATCTTCATCATGTTCGACGACGATAACCGTATTTCCTAGGTCACGTAAGGATAGCAAAACATTTATTAATCTTTCCGTGTCTTTAGGATGTAATCCGATGCTTGGCTCATCTAAAATATACATCGAACCCACTAAACTGCTTCCCAATGAAGTCGCGAGATTAATGCGTTGCGATTCACCCCCAGAAAGCGTTGCGGAATTACGGTTTAGTGTTAGGTACTCTAATCCAACATCCACTAAAAAAGTGAGTCGATTGTTTATTTCAATTAATAGTCGTTTTGCTACTTTTTGATCAAATTCACTAAGCTTTATTTCTTTAAAGAAATTGACCAAATTCCTAATTGGTAAATCAACCAAATCGGAAATTGTTTTGCCTTCAATTTTAACGTATGAAGCTTCAATGCGGAGACGTTTTCCTTTGCAGGAGTGGCATTTTGTTTTGCCGCGATAGCGAGACAACATGACTCTATTTTGAATCTTGTAGTTCTTTTCCTCGAGTTCTTTAAAGAAATCATTTAACCCTTGAAAATATTCATTTCCTACCCAAACCAATTCTTTTTGCTCGTCAGAGAGTTGATAAAAAGGCTTGTGAATCGGGAAGTCAAATTTATAAGCGTTATTGACTAATTCATCTCTATACCAACTCATGCTTTCGCCCCGCCAAGGAAAAATAGCATTTTCATATACTGATAAGGCAGTGTTTGGAACCACTAATTCGGAATCAATCCCTATGATGTTTCCATAGCCTTCACAAACAGGACAAGCTCCGTATGGATTGTTAAAACTGAATAGATGCACATTTGGTTCCAAAAATGAAATACCATCTAATTCAAAATTGTTACTAAACTCAAACTTCTTTTTGGCATCTACTTCTTGCAAGTAACAGATGCCTTTGCCTTCAAAGAAAGCAGTTTGAACCGCGTCCGAAAGACGATTATAGAATTCTTCTTCTTCTTTTACAACAATTCGATCTACGACTAAGAGAATTTCATTTTGTTTTTTTGAGTTATTACTAAACAGCGTTGTTGGCAACTCATCCAATCGTACAATTTCATTACCAACAACAATTCTTGCAAAACCTTGCTGCAATAGTGCTTTGAGCTTATCTTCTAATTTTCTGCTTTCTTCTAGATGAATTGGAGCAAGAAGTAACCATTTGCTATCTGTTTCAATTGTCTTGACGGTATTGATAACGTCAGTAACGGTATTTTTCTTTACCTCAAGGTTAGAAATAGGAGAATAAGTTTTTCCGATTCTCGCATATAATAATTTTAAATAATCGTAGATTTCAGTTGAAGTTCCGACAGTAGATCTCGCATTAGTAGTATTGACTTTTTGTTCAATTGCGATGGCTGGAGCAATGCCTTTGATGTATTCCACTTTTGGTTTGTCTAGTCTTCCAAGGAACTGACGCGCGTAGGATGACAAACTTTCGACATAGCGACGCTGGCCTTCAGCATACAAAGTATCGAATGCTAGAGAGGATTTTCCGGATCCTGACAAGCCGGTAATTACAACAAGTTTATTTCGCGGAATAGCAACGTCAAGATTTTTTAGATTATGGACTTGAGCTCCTTTGATGATGATGTTTTTCTTCGGTTCCAGAGTAGAAATATCTCCTGTAATCATTATTGTTTTGAATTTTATACAAATGTAATTAATTCTATTTTGAGAAAGGGCAAAAGATGTTGAGCATGCCAAAAAAATGCAGAAATGATAATTTCCATACTTTAATTTTTTGCCATATTTATTTAATCAAAATGTATAAATGGTTGCTCGGTATTCGATTAATTGTATTTATACATGAAACATCTTATTTCGAACGAGTCATATACCTTTACATTGCCTCTACATATTTAATTTTTGATATTTATTGTTAATGATAAAGAATCCCTGCAATGTCAATTATACAAAGAGGGTTAAACATTTTTTTGTCATTTTTTTTTGTATAGTTTTTATATAGTTGGTTTTAAGAGAAATATTGCTATATTTTGCTAGTTTTACTTAAACAATTTAAATTATCATATTATGAAAAAAATTACGCTTTTTATTTTCCTTTTGACTTTTTCAGTAGGATATTCACAAGACCCAGCAATTGGGCCTGCAGACCCAATAGCAAGAAATGCGTGGGATGTAAAATCGATTTATAACGGTGTAGCTAATCCCGTTCCGCCTCAGTACACAAATGAGCCTAATGGTGAGTTTGATAGTTTTGGTGGAGCTACTATAGTAGGTCCTGTAACTTTAGGCGATGGAAATACTTGTGTAAAGTATACAAATCATCTTTATTCTGGAATTAGAGCCGGTGCTGGAGATCTTGATGTAAGCGCTATGACCACTTTGCACTTAGACGTGTATTCGCCTGGTTTTACTGTATTTAAAATTAAGCTTGAAGCGGTAAACGGTTCTAATGTTGAATTGCCTGTGCCATTTACGCTCGTTCAAAATGCATGGAATTCATTTGATTTGGATTTAAGTACCTACGCAGGAGTTGATTTAGCGAGTTTAAAATGGATTGTTCCAGTAAGCTTTACTCCTCCGGGAGAAACTTTGTATATTGACAATGTGTACTTTTTCAGACCTCCAACATCTGGTCCTTCTCCAACTTTTGGTGCTTGGTCAATCGCGGACACCTCTAGTGACGCAGCTGACTTTCCAATTCCAGCTTTAACAAGTGATAGTACTGGTGCAATTACTTACACAAGCTCTAATACAAGTGTTGCTGTAATTTTGAACAATACCACTATTGATGTAGTTGGGCCAGGTATAACAACAATCACTGCAAGTCAGGAAGCTTCGGCACCATTTCTTGCGGGAAGTACTAGTACAACTTTAACAGTTATTGCACCTATTCCAGCAGCTCCAACTCCGCCGTCAAGACCTGCTGCTGATGTAAAATCTATTTTTAGTGATGTGTACCAACCTGTTGCCACACTTGGATATGTAGGTGGTGGACCAAACGATGACAATACTTATAATACTTCGTGGTGTGCTGCTAATACAACTTTGGTTGTTCTAGATGGAAACAATACCAATAAAATCACAAATTTAGGTTGTGAAGGAATTGCATTTTTGTCTGGCAGATTTGATGCAGCTGGTTTTACACGTTTTCACATGGATATCTATACACCAACTGCAACTCAAGATAAGAGTTTTAATTTTAAATTTTCTAACTGGAGTGGTGGTGCAGCAGAAACAAATGCTTTTGAATATTCTGCTACTAACGCAAACATATTACCTAACGTGAATCCTGGAACTTGGATCTCTATTGATCTTCCTTTAACTGCGTTTACGGCGATTGGAGGTTCAAATAATACTGATTTTACGCAATTTGTAATTACTTCTGATTTAGGAACTGTGTATTATGATAACTTGTACTTACACAAAAATACATTGGCAACGGCAAGTTTTGCTGCGGCAAGTATTAAAATGTATCCGAACCCAGCTTCTACTAACTTCACAATTGAAGCGTTAGAGAATGTTGAACAAATTTCTGTGATCAACATGATTGGACAAGAAGTTATATCGTCATCCCCGAATAGCAAAACAGTAACTGTTGATGTATCTGGTCTTCAAGTAGGTGTTTATGTTGTAAAAACTTCTATTGACGGAAATGTTGCTTCAACAAGATTTATAAAAGAGTAATTATTTAGCTTTAGGAAAAAAGACTGTCTCAAGAGACGGTCTTTTTTTTTACCTCATTTTTAAAATAATCTTTGGCTTTTGGTTTCAAACAAAATTTAATCCTAAACATGTGGCACTTTATTGTTATATTTCGCTGTGCTTAGAAAACTCAATTATATAATGAAACAATTTAAGATAAGATTTGTTTTTTTTCAATTAATGTTATTCGTTACAACTTTTTGCAGCGGTCAAGATTTGCCCCCAATTGTAAAGTATAACTCTAGCATTTACGGTGCTGGAAATCAAAATTGGATGATTTCCCAAGATAAATCCCAATTTGTATATTTCGCTAACAACGAAGGATTACTTGAGTTTAATGGGTCTAGTTGGAGTTTATATCATTCACCTAACGAGTCAATCATAAGATCTGTAAAGGTGATTGGTGATAAGATATTTACTGGATGTTACATGGAGTTTGGTTTTTGGAGTAAGAAAAGCGAT
>JBIKRP010000143.1:0-5762 GCA_044349145.1 Flavobacterium sp. | reverse complement strand
AGGATGATTTTCCTTTGCGTCAATATCGTTAATACGTATCTGTCGGGAGAACAAGTTACATCCTTGTTTATTTGTTAAATGATTTACTACTACAAAGATATGAGTCGGGAGACTTTGCGCAGCGGGTATAAAAAAAGTCCGGTTTCAATTTGAAACCGGACTTTTTTATTTTTGTATGAATTACTATGCTAATTTTCTGTATCGTCGTATGCTGTAATAGGCAAAAATAATAGCAAGTGTACCTAACCAAATAAGTTGTCCATTAATGGGAGCTGGAGGTGGATCGTTATCTTCAACTTCACCACCACCTCCTGGTTGCGCAAAGGCTATATAATCAACTAACAAAAAGAAGATGACTAAGAAGCTATATGATACTCTGTTTTTCATGTTACATTCAAATTAAGTTGCAAATATAATAATCATAATTTAAAAAATAGGCTTTGGGTACAAAAAATATTTGACAGAAGTCAAGAATTTTAGGTCTTTATTTTACTATTACGTTTGAAATCTAATTCACTCAAATTCAGAAGTAAAGAAAAGTTTGACATTCGGATATTTACTTATTGTCATTTGAATTGTAAAATCGGAATCAGCCAAAAACACCAACTGATTGTATTTGTCTTTTGCCAAAAACTTTTGTTTTATTCTCTTGAACTCTTTGAATTCTTCGCTCTTGGTATCTTCCGGTTTTACCCAACAAGCTTTGTGTACTGGAAAATTTTCGTAGTTGCATTTGGCGCCGTATTCGTGTTCTAATCGATATTGAATTACTTCATATTGCAGTGCTCCTACGGTTCCGATTACTTTACGGTTATTCATTTCTAACGTAAATAATTGTGCCACTCCTTCGTCCATCAATTGGTCTACTCCTTTATCGAGCTGTTTTGCCTTGAGCGGGTCGGCATTGTTAATATATCTGAAGTGTTCAGGAGAGAAGCTCGGTATTCCTTTGAAGTTCATTACCTCGCCTTCGGTCAAGGTGTCGCCTATTTTGAAGTTGCCTGTGTCGTGTAGTCCAACGATATCACCCGCATAAGAAATATCGACAATTTCTTTCTTTTCTGCAAAGAAGGCGTTGGGGCTCGAAAATTTGAAGTTCTTTTTTTGACGTACATGAAAATACGGTTTGTTACGTTCAAAAGTACCTGACACGATTTTGATGAATGCTAGTCGGTCACGATGCTTAGGATCCATATTCGCATGTATTTTGAAAACAAAGCCAGTCATTTTCTCTTCGGTCGGATCGACAAGGCGTGTTTCCGATTCTTTGGCAGTGGGAGATGGCGCTATTTCGACAAAACAATCGAGTAGTTCACGTACTCCGAAGTTGTTTAATGCAGAGCCAAAGAAGACCGGTTGCAGTTCGCCTTTGAGATATCGATCCCGATCAAATTTTGGATATACTTCCTCTATTAATTCTAATTCTTCTCGTAGCTTATCCGCGGGTTTTTGTCCGATGATCTTTTCCAGTTCAGGGTTTTGTACGTCGGAGAATGCTATGGTTTCTTCGATATTTTTACGGCTGTCTCCGCTAAACAAATTGATGTTTTTCTCCCACAAATTATAGATTCCTTGAAAGTCATACCCCATTCCGATTGGGAAACTTAAAGGGGTAACCGTTAGTCCAAGTTTTTGTTCGACTTCGTCCATCAGATCAAAAGCATCTTTTCCTTCACGATCTAGTTTGTTTATAAATACGATGATTGGAATATTTCGCAAACGACAGACCGCTACTAGTTTTTCTGTTTGCTCCTCGACTCCTTTTGCCACGTCAATCACAACAATTACACTGTCGACTGCAGTTAAGGTTCTAAAGGTGTCTTCAGCGAAATCTTTGTGGCCGGGCGTATCTAGAATGTTTATTTTTTTGTCCTTGTAATTGAAAGCGAGGACCGAAGTTGAAACTGAAATTCCCCTTTGGCGCTCTATTTCCATAAAGTCGGAGGTCGCACCCTTTTTTATTTTGTTGTTTTTTACGGCGCCCGCTTCTTGAATAGCGCCTCCGAAAAGCAACAATTTTTCTGTTAATGTTGTTTTACCAGCATCAGGATGCGATATGATTCCGAACGTTCTGCGTCGTTGTATTTCTTTTAAAAAACTCATAGTGTCAATAAATGGATTGCAAAAATAGTATTAATTCGACAATAAAATTCAATAAGTATTTTGACTGTCTCTTTAGCCCTTGATTTTATTGAGAAAAAGTGCCAAATGTATCGTTAATAATTTTTTGTTAATAGTATTCGCTATACTTGTTTAATGCAATTGAATTGCTATTTTTGTTGCTTGAAATTAACAAAAATTTTGATTTTGATTTTTTCTAATAACTTAATTTAAAAACAGAAAATTTACTAATAATGAGAATAAGACAATTGTTTTTTGGCGTACTACTTTCTTTAAGCTTTATCAGTAATGCGCAAAGTGTTAAAAAAGAAGTTTTATTTACAATTGATGAAAAACCCTATTACACCGATGAATTTTCACGTGTTTACAACAAGAATTTAGATTTGGTGAAAGATGAATCTCAAAAAGATTTGACACAATACCTCGAATTGTTTATTGGTTATAAACTTAAAATTGTGAAAGCCAACAAATTAGGATTACAAAAAGGCGATTCTTATAAAAACGAGCTTAGTTCATACAGGACACAACTTTCCAAAAATTATTTAAGTGATTCTAAAGTGACCAAGGAATTGGTTGAAGAAGGCTACCAACGCTCTTTGAAAGAAGTGAAAGCGGCACATATTCTTCTTACTTGTGATGAGAATGCGGCTCCAGAAGACACTTTAAAAGCATACAATAAAATTGTAGACATCAGAAACCGCGTATTAAAAGGCGAGGACTTTGGTAAATTGGCTGTTGAGTTTTCTCAAGATCCATCTGCTAAAGACAATAAAGGTGACTTGGGTTATTTTAGTGCTTTCAGAATGGTTTATGCTTTTGAGTCTGCTGCTTTCAAGACTCCAGTTGGAAAAGTGTCCAATCCGATTCGCACGCGTTTCGGGTATCACATTATCAAAGTGGAAGACGTTCGAGATAACAGAGGAGAAGTAACTGTTGCTCACATTATGATCGTTAATCCAAAAGAAGAAAAGCCCGAAGATAAAGACGCAAACAAAAAGAAGATTGATGATATCTATCAGAAATTGCTTCAAGGCGAAAACTTTGAGAGTTTGGCTAAGCAATTTTCTGATGACAAGTCCTCGTCATCTAAGGGCGGCGTTTTGGCTAGATTTGGTTCGGGACAATTGAGTTCTGAGGAATTTGAGAATACTGCTTTTTCATTGACTAAAGAAAATCCGTTATCAGCGCCATTTCAAACGCGATTTGGTTGGCATATTGCAAAACTTATCGAAAAACATCCGGTTCGGACCTTAGATGAAATGAAAGTAGAGTTAGAGAACAAAGTTTCTAAAGACGACCGATCTCGATTGATAACGAACTCATTGAATGAAAAATTACGAAAAAAATACACGGTGAAGCGTGATGATAAATTGTACGCAGCGCTATCGAAGACGGTAACGAATGACTACTACGACAACAAGTGGGAAGTTCCGGCAGATACAAAAGCTTTTGATAAGAAATTATTTGCCATCAACGATAAGACCATTACAGGTACTAGTTTTTTAATTTATCTTAAAACACAAGAGAAAGCAGGATTGACATTGAAGCCCATTACAAAGCTAGTGGATAGTTTTTATCAAAAGTACTTGGATGAGCAATTGACGACTTATTACACAGACAATTTAGAAAAAGAGTTTCCGGATTTTTCCAATGTAATGGATGAGTATCGCGATGGATTGTTGCTTTTTGATTTGATGGAAAAGGAAATCTGGGATCGTTCAAAAACAGATACTTTGGGATTAAAGAATTTCTATGAAAGTCAAAAAAATCTGTATCAATGGAAAACTCGTATGGATGTCATTATCGCGTCTTCTACCGATATGGATGTGATTAAAAAAGCACAGAAATTAATGAAGAAGAATGTAGCTCCAGAGAAAATAAAAGAGCAATTGAATACCAAAGATAAAGTAACGGTCATGACCAATGTGGGTGTATTTGAAGAAGGAAATGATGCTTTGCCTAAAAATTTGAAACAAGTGGAAGGTCTTTCTGAAATTATGAAAGATGGGGATTATTATTTTGTGACTATGGTCAATAAGGTTATGCCGGCTGGTGCTAAAACATTGGAAGAGTGCAAGGGTAAGGCCATCAATGATTATCAGCAGCATCTTGAGCAGAACTGGGTCGCAGAACTGAAAAAGGAATTTACCATCAAAACTTTCCCTGAAGTTTTCGAAAAAGTGAAACAGGAACTTAAGAAATAATGTTAAAATTTGTAACGGCAGTTGTAGTAAGTTTGGTTTTTACTGCTTGTACATTTTTTGATTCTAACAAGAATACTGAGGCCATTGCACGCGTTAATTCTGACTATTTGTATGCCGCAGATATCGCAAATTTAGTTCCTCCAGGAATTTCAAAAGAAGACAGCATTGTCATTGTTCGGAGTTTTATTGACCGTTGGGCATCGAAGAAGCTTTTGATTAAGGTGGCGGAAGTTAATTTGAATAAGAGCAAGAAAGCTGAGTTTGATACTTTAATCCAACAGTATAAGATTGATTTATATACCAAGGCATATCTCGAGGAAATAGTCAAAAGAACTACGGATACGGTGATATCTGAAACAGAATTACGGAACTATTACAACGAGAATAAAGAGAATTTTAAATCCAATGGAACGTTAGTTAGGTTGCGATATATTAGTCTTCAGAAGGATAATCCAAAAGTCGACTTAATAAAAAGCAAGTTTTTTGATTTTAGAAAGTCAGATAAGAAGTTTTGGGACACTTATACGTTGCAGCTGAATAGCTTTGCTTTTAATGATTCGATCTGGACAGAGTTAAGTCAAGTGTACGACAAATTGCGTTTTATTACGCCAGACAATAGAGATTCGTATATTTCGCCAGGGAAGACCATACAGAAGATTGAAGACAAGAATGTCTATTTTGTCAAGATTTCCAATGTTATTGACAAGAATCAAGTGGCTCCCTATCAGTATTTGAAACCGACCTTGCGAGAAGTTATACTGAATAAAAGAAAATTGGAATTAATAAAGAAATTTGAAAAGGAAATTACGGATGATGCCATTAAAGACAAGAAGTATGAAGTTTATAAATAAGAATACCCTGTTGTCCTTGTGCCTTTTCTTTCTCACCACTGCTATAGTAGTTGGTCAGGAAATTATTCAAGATACTGTAAAGACTAAGAACGCAGTTGTTGATTTGAAAAGACAGAAAATAGACGGCGTTATTGCGACCGTGGGAGATTTTAATATCTTAGATTCTGACATTGATAAATCATTTCTGGAGTTGTCCAGTCAAGGTAATTCTGTAAAGGACATTACGAGATGTCAAATGTTAGGAAAATTATTGGAAGATAAATTGTATGCCCATCAAGCTATTCAAGACAGTATCATCGTCACTGATGATGAAGTGAAGAGCAAAATGGAGGAGCAATTGACTTATATGGTCGAGCAATTGGGCTCGATGGATAAGGTAGTGGCGTACTTTAAGAAGAGTAGTGAAGAAGATTTTCGAACAGATCTTAGTGAAATCATCAAGATGAATAAACTTTCTTCATCGATGCAGAAAAAAATTATTGATGCCGTTGAGATTACGCCTGAAGAGGTTCGCAATTTTTTCAAAAGAATCCCAGTAGCGGAATTACCTCTTTTTGGTGCCGAGATGGAAGTCTCGCAAATTGTC
>JBIKRP010000142.1:0-5766 GCA_044349145.1 Flavobacterium sp. | reverse complement strand
TTGCTTGAGATTGAAATAACTTTCACCTATAATCTTATTCAATTCCGATTTTTCTTGAGCAGAAGATTTCGGCATGGCAGCAATTCCCAGTTCGATGGCTTTCTGAAAATTACCCGCTTTGAAGTTCATATCCGCCTGAAAATAAGACAGCTTTTCCTTATATTTTTCTTCTCCTGAAACCTCATCAAAATACTTCGCTGCTTCTTTATAATTATCACCTTCATAGGCCATAAAACCCATATAATACTTGGCTTGAGATCCGTATTCTTTTGAATTTAAAACAGAATTAAAATAGGGCGTGGCTTCCTTTTTCTTTCCTGCACTAAAATAGCAATAGCCTTTTTGGAATTTGTACTTGTCTAATTCATCGTAACTCAAAGCACTCTCGTCTGTTTTATCAAACCAATCTAACGCTTGAGGAAACTTTCCTTCTTCAAAATAATAATGAGCCACTTCTACGTAAGCCTGATTCTGCTTTGGACTTGTTGGATAGTTTTTTACAAAATTTTCCATTTGTTCGTCGGCGTTCGCTTGATTGAGTCGAATCGCGCAGTTGGCGCTATAGTAGGCGCAATCCGATTGCAATTCGGCATCGTTATTTTCAGAAATAATCTTGTCAAAAAGAATTTGTGCTGATTGGTACTGCGATTCTTTATACAATCCTAAAGCCCGATCATATTCTTCCAATTCGTGTGTGTAGACTGCTGATTTTTGAGCCACAATTGGCGTAAATCCAAGACAGAGAATTCCAATAAAAAGCCAGATTTTTTTATGCATTGCCGCAGATTTTAAGATGTTCAAATGTATTTCATTCTCCACGCTATAACGGAATGCTAGAAGTGTTTATTATGAACATCTTTTTTAACAAATAAGAATTAACTCGCATTCTTCTCAAATTAATTTTGAATGCCAACGTTATCTTATTACTTTTACGCCATAAACCAATTTTACCATGTCAACACCCGTATTATTTTTAAGAGATGTATGCATTTACCAAGGAAATCGAGTTATTCTTTCGAATATTAATCTAGAGGTCAATCATGGTGAATTTATTTACATTATTGGAAAAACAGGTTCGGGAAAAAGTAGTTTCATGAGAACCTTATATGCAGACTTGCCATTGACAGAAGGCCAAGGCAGTGTCGTTGATTTTGATTTAGCCGCCTTAAAAGACGACAAGATTCCATATTTACGAAGAAAAATCGGTATCGTTTTTCAAGATTTTCAGTTGTTGCCAGATCGTAGCGTCAAAGAGAATATGCTTTTTGTTTTGAAAGCAACTGGATGGACGGATGAAGCTGAAATGCAACAAAAAATTGATGAAGTCTTGGATAAAGTAGATTTAAAATCGATTGCAGATAAGATGCCACATCAGTTATCTGGTGGGGAACAACAACGTGTCGCGATTGCTCGAGCACTATTAAACGATCCTGAACTGATTCTGGCGGATGAGCCGACTGGAAATTTAGACCCACAAACGAGTGTTGAAGTGATGGAAGTGTTGCGTAAAATTAATTCGAATGGTAAAACTGTAATTATGGCGACACATGACTACGCACTATTAATGAAGTATCCTTCGAAAACATTAAAATGCGAGAATAACAAAATGTTTGAAGTAGTGCAAAGAACAGTTTAATGCTCTCGATTTTAATTCCCAGTTTCAATTACAATACATTTCCCCTACTACAGGAACTGCATCATCAGTTAATAGATGAAAATATTGCATTTGAAATTATTGTAGGCGATGATGCATCTACAGACGTCGAAATTAGTTTAGTAAATCAACAAATTACTTCGCTTTCCCACTGTATTCTTCAAGTAAATGATGTCAATCTAGGTCGAGGAGCAAACAGAAATGCATTGTGTAAAAAGGCAAACTATGCCTGGATTCTATTTCTAGACTGCGACACGATACCGACTACTTCCGCATTTATAAAAAACTATATAAATTGTATTCAACGGAATGACGGCGCTGTTTTTTTTGGAGGAATCGCCTACACAAAAGCACGACCTGAAAAAGACGAATTACTGCGGTGGATTTACGGCAGAACCAGAGAAGCAATTACCGTTCACAAAAGACGAAAAAAAAGCTACGAGACAACGCTTGTATCTAATATTCTGATGAAAAAGCAAGTAATGCTGGATTATCCTTTCAATTCCGCCATTTATGATTATGGTTTTGAAGATTTTGTTTTTATTGCTGAATTAGAAAGAAATCACATTACAATCTTTCATATTGACAATTCTGTGTATCATCTCAATTTAGAAAAGTCAGCGGTCTTCCTAGAAAAACATCTTAAAGCGCTAAACAACTTAAACAAATTGATCAAACAGCAAGTAATCTCTCCTCATCAAACGGCTTTAAGCAGATTAAGAGAAAACATACTTCAACTTAAGTTAGGAGGCGCTGTTGCGTTTGTGTTTAAATTACTAGAACCAAAACTTCGCAAGAACCTTATTTCGGACAATCCCTCGCTTTTGCTATTTGACTTATACAAATTAGGCTATTTTTGTAGCATAAAGAAATTTTAGATGCCTTATTTTTCTGTCATCATACCCGTTTACAATAAAGAGAACTTCATCGAAAGTACCCTAAAAAGCGTGCTGAATCAAAGTTTTTCAGATTTCGAATTGATATTGGTTAATGACGGTTCAACGGACCAAAGTGAATCAAGAATCAAAAAGTTTTCGGACGAACGCATCAAGTATTTTTCGAAAGAAAATGGAGGCGCTTCGACTGCACGAAACTTCGGGATAACAAAGGCGACGGCAAATTTTATTACTTTTATTGATGCTGATGATTTTTGGTATCCCAATTTTCTAGAAGAAATAGCGTCTGCTATCGGTAGGTATCCCAATCATAGAATTTTTTCTGCTGCAATCGAAGTAGAAACACAAAAAGTGGTCTTTCCTGCACAATATTCAATAGAAAAATCAGGTGATCTAGAAATCGTCAATTACTTTGATGCCAGCATGAAAACAACGGTAATTTGCACTTCATGTGCCGCTTTTCATCGTGGTGTCTTTGAAAAAGTTGGCGATTTTGATACTGCAATCAAAAGTGGACAAGACACCGACATGTGGATCCGAATGGGATTGGAATATCCGGTGGTGTTTTCGTGGAAGATTCTTGCGCGATATGTTTATGATCCGAAAAGCCTTTCAAAAAAGAGAGAATATCTTAACCAGAAAATGAATTTCTCGAAATTTGAAACTGCTGAAAAAACAAATCCAAAGCTAAAGAAATTTATAGATCTGAATGTATTCTCCTTTGCAATTAGAGCGAAATTGATAGATGACAAAAAGAATTTTGCGGTTTTCTACGAGAAAATTGATCGAAAAAACCTTCCGCTAAAAAAACGCATCTTATTAGAATTACCCAAAATTGTTCTGCAATTCTTGGTTCAATTTGATCTCCTTTTGGTCAGTCTTAAACTCCGGAATTCCGCATTTTAATTATTCTTCTAGTAGTTCTTTCCACTGTGCTGCAATTTTTTCAAGCGACAAATGGGCGACACTTGCGGCGGCATTTTCTTTGCAAGTCCGATACAGTTCTTCATCATGAACAAATCTACTCATCGCATCACTCAATTTGGATACGTTGTGATTTTCGACGAGCAAGCCGTTTTTTTCATTGACAATGACCTCTCGCGGACCAGAATTGCAATCTACAGAAACTACAGGTGTCCCTAAAGACAAGGATTCGATTACAGACATCGGAAATCCTTCGTAGTAACTAGTTAAGACTGTAAACTTTGCCAGCTTTACAATTGCAAACGGATCTTTTTGAAATGGGATCATGGTGATGTAATTTCCCAATTCGAGTTCGGTAATCAATTCATGAATGCGTGTTTCCGAACTTCCATCACCCATAATGACTAAATGAATTCCTTGTTCATAGATTTTTGATTGGAAAAATGCATTGAATAACAAGCTAAAGTTCTTAACCGCATCCTCTAACCTACCATAAAACAAGATGTAATTTTCTGGAACAGCTATCTTCATTGGTGCTTCAACGATAATCGATTTTATCGGATTGTAAATCGTAATCGTGTTTTTTAGTCCATATTGTTGATTGACTTGCTCCTCGATACTTTTAGAAACACAAATAATTCGAGCTGCTTTTTGGTATAATTTACTAGCAAGAAATACAGATTTAGGAAGGTAGTTTTGCAAATAAAAACTGTGGATCATAAAATACA
The DNA here is from genome assembly GCA_044349145.1 of Flavobacterium sp. Lineage (GTDB taxonomy): Bacteria > Bacteroidota > Bacteroidia > Flavobacteriales > Flavobacteriaceae > Flavobacterium. The sequence goes on along the minus strand of JBIKRP010000142.1, from coordinate 1,564 downwards.
CTTTCCTTTTTCCATAAATCGAATTTGCAAACCAATCTCTCAAAAAGCTATTACGCGTTCTATTGTCGATGACGATACCGATTCCTTCGCGCTCTAGATACTTTTTTAACAACAATCCCTTCTTAATTTTTTGAGGCATCCAAGAACTCTGTTCACAAAGTGCTCCGAGGTTGTATAGTTTACCCGAAAATGAATAATCAACTACATTATTTACAATGATATGGTGCACTTCATAATCAAAACTTTCGAGCATTGTACTCAGTGCTCCGGCAAAACGCTCAGCTCCACCGGTTCCCAAAGAAAAGGAAACAATAGCAATTTTAATTTTGGCGTTATCCATTAATTGTCAAATAGTAAATATATTTGTCAAATATAACAATATATGAACATTTTACTCGTCGGAGAATATAGTCGACTTCACAATTCCTTAAAAGAAGGACTAGAGCAATTGGGACACCGGGTTGTCATCATGGGATTTAACGACGGTTTTAAAAAATTTCCTGTCGATTTACCACTCCATCAAAAATGGAATTCTGGGATTCTAAAAAAAATCAAAATCTTGCTCTATAAACTCACGGGCTTTAATATCACGTCATGGTTTACTTATCGGCAGTTCAAATCATACAGCGATCAATTATCGAACTTTGATGTGGTTCAACTAATCAATGAAAACAGCTTTTATTGTGGTTATTTTTATGAAAAGAAAATGTTGCAATTTCTTTTCGAAAACAATAAAAAAACATTTCTCATGTGCTGTGGGACGGATTATACGACGGTAAAATACTATTTCGACAACCCATCTTTTATGTCACTACTTCCACCCTATTTGGAAGGAAAGATTAGTGACGAAAATTTCGATGGTGTATTGAAATTTCGCAAGAAATCGTTTAAAAAGACCCATGATTATATTTATAAAAACATTCAAGGCGTCATTGCTTCGGACATCGATTATCATATTCCTATGCAAAAGCAAGTTCAATATTTAGGCATGATTCCAAATCCGATAAATACGGACAAAATAAGCTACGTCGAAAATGAAATTAGCAGTAAAATTGTAATTTTTCACGGAATTAATAGTGAAAGTTATTATAAAAAAGGGAATGATTATTTTGAAAAAGCACTAGCCATTATTAAAAAAAAATACCCCAATCAAGTACAAATTATTACGACCCGAAGCGTACCTTACAATCAATACATCGAAATGTATAATAAGGCGCACATTCTATTAGATATGGTGTATGGCTACGATCAAGGATTTCACGCGCTTGAAGCCATGGCCAAAGGAAAAGTAGTATTTACCTGCGCCGAAAAAGAATTTTACGACTACTACGGACTCCGCGAGCTTGTTAATATCAATGCCCGTCCAGATGTAAATTATTTGGTAGACCAACTTAGCCGATTAATTGAAAATCCCAATGAAATTATTGAAATTGGAAAGAGGGCGCGAAAATTCGTTGAGAAAGAACACCATCACATTGCAATCGCTTCAAAATATTGCTCGCTTTGGACCACATCGAAGCCTCAATAAAATAGCAATTAGTTTTGAGCCAAGGCATTGTCCTTT
>JBIKRP010000141.1:0-5778 GCA_044349145.1 Flavobacterium sp. | reverse complement strand
AGGTTGTAAGTTAAAGGTTGTAGGTTGTAGTTCGGTTTTTAACTGATCACCGACAACGGCCAACTTTTCTATACTTCTTGTTCTTGTTTGATCCAGTCGTATCCTTTTTCTTCGAGTTCATAGGCGAGTTCTTTCCCGCCAGACTTCACAATTCTACCGTTGTATAAAACGTGAACAAAATCTGGAACGATATAATCTAAAAGTCTTTGATAATGCGTGATGACGATGACTGCGTTGTTTTCGCTTTTCAATTTATTTACGCCGTTGGCAACGATTCGAAGTGCATCAATGTCTAACCCAGAATCGGTTTCGTCTAAGATAGCAATCTTCGGTTCGAGCATCGCCATTTGAAATATCTCGTTTCTTTTCTTTTCCCCACCTGAAAAACCTTCGTTGAGCGAACGAGATAAAAACTTACGATCGATTTCTAATAATTCTGATTTTTCGCGGATGAGTTTCAGCATCTCGTTGGCGGGCATTTCCTCTTTTCCGTTGGCTTTGCGCGTTTCATTGATGGCCGTTCTCATAAAGTTCGTCACCGACACTCCTGGAATTTCAACTGGATATTGAAAGGAAAGGAAAATACCTTTGTGTGCGCGTTCTTCTGGAGCTAAATCTGCCAAATCTTCGCCGTCTAGGAGCACTTTCCCTTCGGTTACATCATAATTTTCATTTCCTGCGATTACGGCAGAAAGTGTACTTTTTCCTGAACCGTTAGGGCCCATGATGGCGTGGACTTCACCTTTTCTTACGTGGAGATTAATCCCTCTTAATATTTCTTTGTCTTCTATTGAAGCGTGTAAGTTCTTAATTTGTAACATGTTTGTTTTAATATTTGGAACCATTTAAGGTTTATAAGTTCATATGAGATTTATCCAACGCTTCCTTCAAGCGAAATTTCTAATAACTTTTGCGCTTCTACTGCAAACTCCATCGGTAATTTGTTGAGGACGTCTTTGCTAAAACCATTTACAATCAGTGCAATTGCTTTTTCGGTTGGGATACCGCGCTGGTTGCAATAAAACACTTGATCTTCACCAATTTTTGAAGTGGTTGCTTCGTGCTCTATTTTGGCTGTTGGGTTCTTGCTTTCGATGTATGGGAAGGTGTGTGCCCCGCAATTATTTCCCATCAAAAGCGAATCGCATTGAGAAAAATTTCTGGCGTTTTCAGCACGTGCGCTAATTTGAACCAAACCACGGTAACTATTTTGAGATTTTCCGGCAGAAATTCCTTTCGAAATGATGGTCGATTTGGTGTTTTTCCCCAAGTGAATCATCTTTGTTCCAGTATCCGCTTGTTGAAAATTATTGGTTACTGCAATCGAATAGAATTCGCCTACAGAATTATCACCTTTTAATACACATGATGGATATTTCCATGTGACCGCCGAACCTGTTTCGACTTGTGTCCATGATATTTTGGCGTTTTTCTCGCACAAACCTCTTTTGGTAACAAAGTTAAATACGCCACCTTTTCCTTCTTTATTTCCTGGATACCAATTTTGAACGGTAGAGTATTTAATTTCAGCATCATCTAAGGCAATGAGCTCAACCACTGCAGCATGCAATTGGTTCTCATCTCGACTTGGTGCGGTGCATCCTTCTAAATAAGAAACATAACTTCCTTCGTCTGCGATCACCAAAGTTCGTTCAAACTGACCTGTTCCCGCTTGATTAATCCGGAAATACGTTGACAATTCCATTGGGCAACGAACGCCTTTCGGAATATAACAAAACGAACCATCGGAAAAAACAGCAGAATTTAGCGCCGCGTAGAAATTATCTTTTTGAGGCACCACCGTTCCTAAGTACTTTCTTACCAATTCAGGATGTTCGCGAATCGCTTCGGAAATACTCATGAAAATGATTCCTTTTTCACCTAATGTCTTTTTGAACGTCGTGGCTACGGAAACAGAATCCACTACAATATCCATCGCAACGCCAGAAAGCATCTTTTGTTCATCGATGGAAATGCCAAGTTTTTTGAATGTCTCTAGCAATTCAGGATCAACTTCATCAAGGCTATCGTATTTCGCTTTGCTTTTTGGAGCAGAATAATACGATATGGCTTGAAAATTCGGCTTTTCATAATGAACGTTCGCCCATTCAGGTTCCTTCATTTGTTCCCAAGCACGGAAAGCTTCTAACCGCCAGTCGGTCATCCATTGTGGTTCTTCTTTTCTAAGCGAAATTGCACGAACAATATCTTCGTTGAGGCCGACAGGGAAAGTGTCCGAGTCGATATCGGTATAAAATCCGTACTCGTACTCTTTATTTTCGAGTTCGATTTTTAAATCATCTTCAGTATATTTTGGCATAATTGGTTGGCTGATTTATAATGAAAATGATTCTCCGCAACCGCAAGTTCGACTTGCATTTGGATTATTAAAAACGAATCCTTTCCCGTTTAATCCGCCTGAAAACTCCAATATGGTTCCGGCTAGATATAGAAAAGATTTTTTCTCCACTGCAATTCTTACTTGATTTACTTCAAATACTTTGTCGGTTTCTCCGATTTCTTTATCGAATTTCAACTCATACGATAAGCCTGAACAACCGCCGCTTTTTACACCAACACGAACATAGTCTTTGGAAGCGTCAAAACCGTCATCTTTCATCATGTCGATGATTTTCTTGCTTGCTGTATCTGATACTTGTATCATATCTAATTTAATTTGATATTATTATTTGGACGTTTCTCAATTCGAGCAAAAAGTCTTGAAAAAAACCATATTGATTTCCTTATATTGATTTTGTCTAAATTAACCGCAAAGATATACTAAAATATACTTTACGAAATGAAGACCCGCATTTTTAAATATAATATTAACATAGAAAAAACTGATTTTAACTTTATTTGCAAGTGATTTTTAGTATTTTTCGCATTATTAATGAACCCTTGTTTAGAACAAGCAACATATGAAACTTTATCCTATAGAAGCTGGTAATTTCAAATTAGATGGCGGCGCCATGTTTGGAGTCGTTCCGAAAACGATTTGGAACAAAACCAATCCTGCAGATGCAAACAATCTTATAGATATCGCGGCGAGATGTCTATTAGTTGAAGATGGTAATCGATTAATTCTCATTGATACCGGAATGGGAGACAAGCAATCTGAAAAATTTTTCGGTTACTATTCGCTTTGGGGAACACACAGCATTGATAAATCTTTGGCTCGTTTTGGATTTCACCGCGACGATATCACTGATGTTTTTATGACGCATTTGCATTTTGACCATTGCGGAGGAAGTGTACAATGGAATTCAGATAGAACGGGCTATGAAGTTGCCTTTAAGAATGCCAAATACTGGAGTAATCAAGATCATTGGGAATGGGCAACCAAACCAAATGCTAGAGAAAAAGCGTCTTTCCTTTCGGAAAACATACTGCCCATGCAAGAAAGTGGTCATTTATCATTTATAACAAAAGTCGACTCGAACTTTCTTGAGAAATCTGAATTAGACTTCGGAATTCATTTCGTTGATGGTCACACGGACAAAATGATGATTCCTCAAATTCAATATCGCGATAAAATGATCTGTTTTATGGCCGATTTAATTCCAACTGCGGGTCACATTCCTTTGCCTTATGTCATGGGTTATGATACGCGACCATTATTGACTTTACCCGAAAAAGAGGCCTTTTTAAATACTGCAGCAGATCATAATTATTATTTGTTTTTAGAGCACGATGCTCACAATGAAATTATTACCGTTGAAAGAACTGAAAAAGGAATTCGACTAAAAGACGTTTTTACTTCAAAGGAAATTTTCAGTCTTTAGCCTCATTTTAAACATTTTTTTGTTTATTTGACCAATCAAATTTTGATATTGAATTTTATACAATTCGTATGGGAAGTATTGAAACTATTAATTTTTACCTACTTGACAAAGCGATCAGAACGTATCGTAATTATTCACAAAAGAAATTAAAAGTACAAGGATTTAATATCACTGTCGATCAATGGCTGATTATTAAGGTGCTTTTTGAAAACCCTGGAATTCCTCAAATTGACTTAGCCAAAAAAGTATTTAAGGATAACGCATCAGTAACACGAATAATTGATTTGTTAGTCAAAGCAAAGTATTTAGATCGCAAAACAAACCCGAAAGATCGCAGAACATCTATCTTGAAAGTTACCGCTTCTGGAGAACAAATTATTTACAAAGTTCAAGATTTGGTGCTGCAAAATCGAAGAAATGCCCAAGCGGGAATATCTATAGAGGACCTCGAAAATTTAAATCGCACTTTACAGAAAATAATTGTAAATTGTCAATCTTAAAAATCGCTTTAGACTATGTTGAAAATCATCTATTTTGTTACGCTCCTATTTATTACTTCCTTAAAATTTATTTTTTCATTAATTGAATCTTTGTGGCAGTAAATTAAGTTTGGTTTTTTCTTCTGAACGATCTCGGTTTCTGGATGATGTTATTCATTGGAAGCCGTCCTAAATTATTGTTAACTAAACCTGATTATCTTACTAATCCTATTTATTTTTGACCATTCCTAATTTTATAAAAAATGAACTTAATTAAATCCGCTTGTTTTTCAGTTGTTGTTGCATTGGCAATGTCATTTTCCTTACAAGCACAGAGCACTTCTGCTTTCGTTACTAAAAAAGGAAAATTAACTGATGAACAACTCAAAAGATGGAGTCATCTTGACCTTGCAAAAGATAGTATTCCAGGTATGAGTGTTGATCGCGTGTACACCGAATTGATCAAAAACAGAAAAAGCAAAAAAATAATAGTTGCGGTTTTGGATTCAGGAGTTGATACTGACCATGAAGACCTAAAATCTGTGCTTTGGACGAATCCGAAAGAAATTGCTGGCAATGGTAAAGACGATGACAAAAACGGTTACGTAGATGATATTCATGGGTGGAATTTTTTAGGCGATGCTAGTCTAGAAAACCTTGAAATGACCCGTATATTAAAAAAAGCGGACGATGGTTCTGAAGTGTATAAATCTGCTCAAGCAGAATATGAAAAAATGTTAGAAGACAACATGCAGGGCAAACAACAAGTTGACTTTATTTTCAAAGCCAAGGAGACCATTGCAGATTATCTAAAAAAAGAAAACTACACTTTAGAAGAAGTTCAAGCGATTGAATCTACCGACGCAACTGTCAATCGAAGTAAACAAGTGATGATGAGCGTTATCGGTCAAACCGGTCCGACCTTTAATGATGACTTGAATGATTACAAAAACCAAGTCTATGATATGCTCAACTACAACCTCAACAAGGAATTTGATGGGAGAAAAGTTTTAGGTGACAATGCAGATGATCTTAGTACCAAGTATTATGGCAATAATGTGGTTTATGGGCCGGACAAAAAAGGGGCGCTGCATGGCACGCATGTCGCTGGTATTATTGCTCAAAGCAGAAACAATAATTTAGGTGGCGACGGAGTTGCAAATGATGTCGAAATTATGGCCATTAGAGCGGTGCCAAACGGAGATGAATATGATAAAGATATTGCTTTAGGTATTCGTTACGCGGTTGACAACGGTGCAAAAGTAATCAACGGAAGTTTTGGGAAAAGTTATTCTCCGCACAAGCAGTGGGTTTATGATGCTATAAAATATGCTGAAAGCAAAGACGTTTTAATCGTTCATGCTGCAGGAAATGATGGCAAAGACATCGACATTGAAAGTAATTTCCCAAATGATTCTGACGATAAAAAAACAGAATTTGCATCGAACGTTCTTACGGTTGGAGCTTTAAATTATGAATATGGCACTCATATGCTTGCGCCTTTTTCTAACTAC
>JBIKRP010000140.1:0-5786 GCA_044349145.1 Flavobacterium sp. | reverse complement strand
CGAAGAGTTTGCTCGTATTCCTGTTGAGGTTGAATATGCATCAGAGTTCAGATATAGAAATCCGATTATTAATAAAGGCGACGTAGTCATCGCAATTTCGCAATCTGGCGAAACTGCAGATTCTTTGGCGGCAATCAAACTTGCAAAAGAAAGAGGCGCATTCGTGTTTGGTGTATGTAATGTTGTAGGATCCTCTATTTCTCGAGAAACTCACGCAGGTGCTTATACGCATGCTGGACCGGAAATTGGCGTGGCCTCTACAAAAGCATTTACTACGCAAATTACAGTGTTGACCATGATAGCCTTGCGTTTGGCAAAAGCTAAGGGAACATTGTCAAATTCTGATTTCCATAGATATTTACAAGAATTAGAATTAATTCCAGAAAAAGTAAAAGAAGCTTTAGAAACTAATGATAAAGCGAAAGAAATAGCGGCTAAGTTCAAAGATGCAACTAATTGTTTGTACTTAGGGAGAGGTTATAATTTCCCCGTTGCCTTAGAAGGAGCATTGAAACTTAAAGAGATTTCTTATATTCATGCCGAAGGTTACCCTGCTGCAGAAATGAAGCACGGACCGATTGCATTAATTGATGAGCAAATGCCAGTAATCGTAATTGCCCCAAAACAAGGGCATTATGACAAAGTCGTTAGTAATATTCAGGAAATTAAATCAAGAAGCGGTAAGATAATCGCAGTAGTAACCAAAGGAGACATTCAAGTTCGTGACTTGGCTGATTATGTTATTGAAGTTCCAGAAACTTCAGATGCATTATCGCCTCTTTTGACTACCATTCCATTGCAATTATTGTCATATCACATTGCCGTAATGAGAGGTTGTAACGTAGATCAGCCAAGAAATCTTGCAAAATCGGTAACTGTAGAGTAAAAGTTATCAACAAATAAATAAAAAGCGGGAGTCAATCTCGCTTTTTTTATGGATAATAATCACGTATTTATTGTGATTAATTCAAATATGTGTCGCTTTTGTAGGCGCGCATAATATTTTTTTTACATTTTTTGCTTGACAGTTAAGAAAATCTTAAAGAGGAATTTTTTTCGCTATATTGTTAGTAAGACGTAACGGTGGTTGAGAATAGTGAAATTATCACTTTGTTTTTTTACGAATGTTGAAAATATTTGTACATTGGCTTCATAAACCAACAAAATTTAAACCCAATGAAATTTTATTTATTTTTTATGTCGCTTTTATTTTGCAGCGTACTTCAAGCGCAAAATATAGTAACAGGTTCAGTAATGGACAGTAAGAAACAGCCCATTCCTGGGGCCAATATTAGAGTTGTCGGAGATGCTTCTGGGACAACGTCTGATAACGAAGGTAATTTCAAACTATCTTCCGAAGCTAGTTTACCATTTAAACTTGAGATTACGAGCGTCGGATACGAAAAAATGATCATGAGCGTTACTTCAAACAATCAAAAAGTGATGGTTGCTCTAATTGATGAGGAGACAAAATTGAATGAAATTGTTGTTTCAGCATCTAGAACGCCTGAGCGTCTTTTGGAATCTCCGGTTACCATTGAAAGAATGGGGTTAAAGGATATTAAAAATACTACTTCGCCTAGTTATTATGACGGCTTAGAGAATTTAAAGGAAGTGCATTTTAACACGAGTAGCCTTAATTTTAAATCAATTAATACAAGAGGTTTTGCAACAGTAGCAAATACTCGTTTTATGCAATTGGTTGATGGTATGGACAATTCTTCTCCAGCGTTGAATTTTGTGTTAGGTAATTTAATTGGACTTTCTGAATTAGACGTGGCAAATGTTGAACTTCTGCCTGGTGCTTCTTCAGCTTTATATGGAGCAAATGCGTTCAATGGAATTTTATTCATGAACAGTAAGAGTCCTTTTACGCACCAAGGAATCAGCGTTTACGGTAAATACGGACAAACCACGCAAGATATAGCCGGCACAAACGACTACTGGGATTTTGGAATGAGAGCGGCTCATAAGTTTAATGAGTATATTGCAGGGAAAGCAAATATTACTTTAATGAAGGCGACTGAATGGATTCCTGCCGATGAGCGCAGTATCTCCGGAGGTACAATTGGTCATGGAAATAATCCAAATTATGACGGTTTGAATTCGTACGGAGATGAGGTGACTAATTTTATACCTAATATAGGATTGGTTAGCAGAACGGGATATGATGAAAAAGACCTAAATGACAATAAAATTGAGAGTGTAAAAGCCGATTTTTCACTCCATATTAAGCCATGGAAAAATGATTTTGAAATTATTTTGCAACACAAAGTAGGAGTGGGTAACACAGTTTATCAGGGAGCCAATAGATATCGATTGGAAAATTTCATCATGCAACAAAGCAAACTTGAGGTTAAAGGAAAGAATTTCTTTGTTAGAGGATATATGACTTCGGAAGACGCTGGTGATTCTTACGACATGCGTTTTGCTGCGTGGAACGTAAACAGAGCCGCGAAGTCTGATCGAGGTTGGTTTACAGATTATGCAACGGCGTATTTGCAATCTCAAATAGGTCTCGGGTTAACTGGCGCACAAGCTTCTTCGTTTGCTAGGAATTTTGCTGATAATAATGTAACGCAAGTTCCAGGATTTACCCAATTAGGGAATAATCCTCTAAATCTAAATCCAAATGGATTGCCACGTTTTCAAGTGGGAACAACAGAATACAATACTGCATTAGCGGCAATTGTTCAAAATCCTGATTTTACTCAAGGGGCTAAATTTATTGATCAATCAAAAATTTATCACTCCGATGCCAACTATAACTTTAAAGATATTATTAAGGTTGCTGAGTTCCAACTTGGGGGTTCTTTCAGACAGTACGTTCTAGATTCGCAAGGATCAATTTTTACAGATTATGACGGTCCAATTAACTATACAGAGTTTGGAGCCTATGTCCAAGCACAGAAAAAAGTATTAAATGACAGGTTGAAATTAACGGGTTCTGTTCGATATGACAAATCGGAATTTTTCAACGGATTTGTTTCCCCAAGAATTTCATTAGTTTATGCTGCTGGAGAACAAAAAAACCATGTATTTAGAGCCTCATTCCAAACGGGTTTTAGAAATCCAACCACTCAAGATTTATTTATTGGTTTAGATTTAGGACCATTTGCTTTGATAGGTTCTCAAGAAGACAACTTAATTCGCTACACCGAAACACTCAATACAAGTGCTGCAGGAGTGGCTCTAGGACAAGCTTCAACAGTTACCTTCACTGGTGTTGATGCCTACACAAGACCAGCGTTCACGGATCCTTCTATTAAACAATTTCAAATAACACAAGACACCTCTGTTTTGCAGTTGGCTGCGATACCAAGTTTAGTAAAACCAGAGCAGGTAAAAGCATTTGAATTAGGATACAAGACGGTATTAAACAATGGCTTGTCTTTCGATATTAATGGATATTATAATATTTACAACGACTTTCTAAGTACAAGCAGATTAGTAATTCCTTATTATGGTGTGGCACAGGAGGGATTGCCTCTTACCGATTTAGCAATCCAAGCTATCAGAAACAGAGATATTAGAACATTCCAGATTTATTCGAATTCAGCTACGCAAATTACATCTTTCGGAATCGGCGCTGGAGTATCAAAAAAAATATACAAAGACTTCGAATTAGGCGTGAATTATAATCATGCACAATTTGAATTCGATCAAGCTAGAGATCCATCTTTTATTGCTGGATTCAATACGCCAAAACACAGAGTCAAAGGGTCTTTTGGAAACGAAAAATTATTTAAAAATTTCGGATTTAATGTTAATGCGAGATGGAGTAGTGAGTATTTATGGCAATCTTCTTTTGCTGACGGAACAATTCCAGAAGTAACTGTCTTTGACGCACAATTAACTTATGGAATTCCAGTTTTGAAATCGGTACTGAAAGTAAGTGCATCTAATATTGGAGGTGACGATTACTTGCAAGTGATTGGCGCTGGTCGCATAGGACAACAGTATTTAGTTTCATGGACAATCAATCCCTAATTACAATTAAAAATTTAAGAATCATGATAAAAAATATAAAATGGATATTAATTGCTTCTTTGGGAATGGTATCCTGTTCACAAGAAGTAGAAGACACCTCTGGAATTGAACCAGAAGTAGTAGTTTCAGCAGGAACAGCTGACTTTAGTAAATATGTAGCGCTGGGCAACTCACTGACAGCAGGTTACAGCGATGGCGCTTTGTTTAAAGCGGGACAAATGAATGCTTATCCAAAATTATTGTCTGACCAATTTGCATTAGTCGGAGGCGGTAGTTTTACAACACCGTTAATGAATGATAACGCTGGTGGTTTATTACTTGGTGGGTTTCCAATTCAAGGAGTAAGGTTGATTTTTAATGGTACAGCTCCAGTTCCTTTGCCTGGCGCAAGTCCAACAACAGATATTTTGAATGTCTTAACAGGTCCCTATAACAATATGGGAGTTCCTGGCGCCAAAAGTTTTCACTTATTAGCACCAGGCTACGGCAATGTTGCTGGTGTTGCAAGCGGTGCAGCGAACCCATATTTTGTCAGATTTGCATCTTCTACAAGTACAACTATAGTTGCCGATGCAGTTGCTCAAAATCCTACATTCTTTTCCCTATGGATTGGAAATAATGATGTATTGAGCTATGCAACATCTGGAGGAATTGGCACAAACCAAACAGGAAATTTCGACCCAGCAACTTATGGCGGTAACGATATTACCGATCCTACAGTTTTTGCCAACACCTATTCTGGGATCGTAGATGCGATGACTGTTGGCGGAGCAAAAGGAGTTGTGGCTAATATTCCTTATGTAAACTCGGTGCCGTTTTTTACAACTGTGCCAACTAACCCAATAAAAGCTGTTTCTCTGCCAGTTTCAAGTTCCACGCAGTTAAATCAACTTTTTGGAGGCATCAATCAAATAACTGCTGCGTTAGGTCAGCCAAGCCGTTTTGTTACCTTGGTTTCTGACGATGGCGATATTGCAACAGTTGAGCCGAATAACCCACTATTAATAATTGACCAAGCGCTACCAAATTTATCAGTTCAGATTGCAGCTACATTAGAACCGCTTTTTGGCGCAACAACCGCAGGTTTCTTAGGAAATTTATACGGTCAAGCGAGACATGCTAGAAATGCTCCTAGTGACGATAGAGATTATATATTATTAACTTCAAGCTCAATAATAGGAACTAATCAGGCGGATGCGCCTGCCCCGTTTAATGTAATTGGAATTTCAAATCCAATGCAAGATAGTCGTGTACTTACGGCGGGTGAAGTTGCTGAAATTAAAACGGCAACAGATGCATATAACAGCTCAATTAGTTCTATTGCTCAAATTAAAGGACTTGCTTTCGTTGATGCTAATGCGGTTTTAACAAAAGTAAGTAATGGAGGAATTCTTTTCGGGACATATCATTTTACCAATCAATTCGTGCAAGGAGGTACTTTCGGTCTAGATGGAGTTCACCTTACTGCAAGAGCAAATGCCTACATTGCCAACAAGTTCTTAGAAGCAATTGAGACAACTTATGGCTCGTCATTTAAAAAGTACAAACCGCAAGATTTCCCTTTGAGCTATCCATCGTTTTTGCCGTAAACGAATAACTGAATTATTTTAAAAGCCATCAACTTAGTTGGTGGTTTTTTTGTTGGTTTTACGCGACTCGTTTTTATTTAAACCTAAGAACTGAGAATACTTCAAAAAATCAATATTTTTTTATAAAAATAATCTTGATTTTATATTTTAAAAAATTATATTTGCACTCGGAAAAAAGAGGTGTTTTTGCACACTATTTTCATTAAC
>JBIKRP010000139.1:0-5792 GCA_044349145.1 Flavobacterium sp. | reverse complement strand
AAATTAGAACTTTTGCCAGAAGAAATTATATATGTTGGCGATTCATATAAATTAGATATTAAACCTGCTAATGAATTAGGAATTAATTCTTTTTTAATCGACAGAGATGGGTTTTATCCTGATAGTGATACCACAATTCGGTCATTATTCGATTTAAAAAATAAAATGATAAAATGAAAACATTGGCTATAATAGGTTCGGGCGATTTAGGCCAGCAAATAGCGCATTATGCGCTTCAAGATATGCATTACGATAAAGTAGTTTATTTCGATGATTTTACTAGTCAAAAGGAAGTAAATGGTTGTTCAATATTAGGCAAAACTTGTGAAGTTATAAATGCATTTGAAAACAAACAATTTGATGAATTGTTAATTGGGATTGGATATAAACATCTACAAGTAAGAAAAACATTATTTGAAACTTTTTCAACAATCACACCAATTGGAAAAATTATTCATTCCAGTTCTTGGGTAGATGCAACAGCTGTTGTTGAAAGAGGTTGTGTTATTTATCCAGGATGTGTTATTGATGCAAATGCGGCAATCAAAGCCAACACTATTTTAAACATAGGGTGTACTATTGCACACGATACTACAATTAGCTCGCACTGTTTTTTGTCGCCAAGAGTTGCTGTTGCAGGTTTTGTTAGCGTTGAAGAATGTTGTGTTTTAGGTATTAATTCTACCCTAATAGATAATTTAAATATTGTTGCTCATACCCAATTAGGTGCGGCAGCAGTAGTCACAAAATCAATAGAAAAATGTGGGTTATATGTAGGTAATCCAGCTAAATTTGTACGTTAATGATTCCATTTAATAAACCTTTTTTAATAGGAAGTGAAATTCAATACATAGAAGACGCTGTTCGTTCTGGAAAAATTTCAGGAAACGGAAAGTATACTAAAATGTGCCAACATTTTTTTGAACAAGAATATGGTTTTAAAAAGTCCTTATTAACCTCTTCTTGCACGGATGCATTAGAAATGGCAGCTATTTTAGCTGATATCCAGGCAGGTGATGAGGTAATTATTCCTAGTTATACTTTTGTGTCAACTGCTTTGGCCTTCATAAGACAAGGCGCAACAATTGTTTTTGCAGATTCGTATTCAGATAATCCAAATATCGATGCTTCGGGCATAGAGGCCTTAATTACCTCTAAAACAAAAGCCATTGTGCCTGTCCATTATGCAGGTGTTGCTTGTGATATGGATTTGATCATGGATTTAGCAAATAAGTATCATCTTTTAGTTATTGAAGATGCGGCACAAGCCATCGATAGTTTTTACACGGGTAGGGATGGTAAGAAAAAAGCCTTAGGTTCCATTGGACATATGGCGGCGTTTTCTTTTCATGAAACTAAAAATATTATTTCGGGTGAAGGTGGAATGTTAACTATTAATGATGACCGTTTCATAGAAAGAGCGGAAATTATTTGGGAAAAAGGCACCAACCGTTCTCAGTTTTTTAGAGGGGAAGTGGATAAATATGGTTGGGTAGATACTGGAAGCTCCTTTTTACCTTCTGAAGTTACTGCCGCTTTTTTATGGGCACAAGTAGAAAACATTCAAACCATTCAAGATAAGAGAAAACAACTTTGGGAATATTATTATAAAAAAATGAGTGCTGTTGCAACGGATTTAGCCATTCAATTGCCATTAGTTCCCGAATACGCTACTAATAATGCACATATGTTTTTTATCAGTTTTAATAACATAGAACAACGCTCACAATATATTCAAAAATTAAAAGAGAAGGATATTTTAGCGGTTTTTCATTATATTTCTTTACACTCAAGTCCTTACTATCACGAAAAACATGACGGAAGAGTTTTAGAGAACAGCGATAAATTTACCGATACATTATTGAGATTACCATTGTATTACGAATTGACTGAAAAAGATATTGATCTTATTGTAGATTGTTTCAAATAGATGTAATGCTTAGAAAAATTAAAAATAAAATAGTTCACTACCTTTTTTTACAACTTGAAGAACTGCAGAAAAAAAAGGAGCTTCAGAAATTGGAAAGTTTGAAAAGACAGTTCAAAACAGTTGGTGTTGGCTTTTGCTTGGGGAAAGATTATAGCGTTATGAATCCAAAATACATGGAAATTGGGGATAATTTTTCGTCTTTAGACCGATTTAGAATTGAAGCTTGGGACAGCTATCGGATTCAAAAATTTTCACCATCTATTAAAATTGGAGATAATGTGATTTTTAATACTGATATTCATATTGGTTGTGTTGATAAAATTGAAATTGGAGATAATTGTTTGTTTGCCAGTCGTATCTACATTACCGATCATCACCACGGTGAACCAACTGCCGCAATGTTAAAGCTAGCCCCACAAGATCGGCCATTGGTTACTAAAGGCCCCGTAATTATAGAGAAAAATGTATGGGTTGGTGAGGGCGTTGCCATCATGCCTAACGTTACCATAGGAAGAAACAGTATCATCGCTACCAATGCAGTAGTAACGAAAGATGTTCCTGCGAATTGTGTCGTGGCAGGAGTGCCAGCTAAGATTATTAAACAAATTATTTAATTTATGAATATCGCTTTTACGATTTGTTCCAACAATTATTTGGCTCATGCCAAAACTCTTGGCGATTCTTTTTTAAAGTTTCATCCAGAAATGAAATTTATTATTGGATTAGTAGATAAATATCATGCAGATTTTGATTATAGTTTCTTTTCAGAATTTAAGATAATTCCTGTAGAGGAACTTGCCATTCCTGAGTTTTCATCGCTCCATGAGAAATATAATATTACCGAGTTAAATACAGCAGTTAAGCCCTCATATCTCCACCATATTTTTCAGAATTATAAAGCGGATAAAGTATTGTACATCGATCCTGATATCATGGTAACCAGCCGTTTTGATGAAGTGCTTGATACATTAGATTCAAAAAATATTGTTATCACACCGCATATGTGTAGTCCAATTGATGATGAGTTTTCTCCAACTGATTATCATGTGCTTAGAGGCGGCGTTTTTAATTTAGGATTTATTGGATTAAGTAAATATGAAGCCATTAAAGAGTTTATTAGTTGGTGGCATGTTCGGGTTGTAAAATACGGATTTGAAAGTATGTCTAAAGGAATGTTTTACGATCAATTATGGATTAATTATGTGCCGACATTTTATGACAATTACCATATTTTGAAGCATTTGGGTTATAATATGGCCAATTGGAATCTTCACGAGCGTGTTTTTACTGACCAAGACGAGGACCAATATGTAATAAACAATAAGTATCCGCTTCGGTTTTTTCATTTTAGTAGTTTTAAATATAAAAACCCGAATTCTATATGCGCTTATTTGACCCGTTTTAATTTTGAAAACCGCCCAGATCTTGTCCCTATTTTTGATCGATATACAAAGACATTAACAGAAAACAATATCGCTGAAATCAGTAAATTAAAAGTATTTTATTATCCGAATTTAAGAGTCATACCTAAAGAGAAAAGCCTCATTCAAAAAGTTTCCTTTAGAGTCAAATCAGCCATTACTATTTTAATCAAAGGACATTGTTAAGAAATGATTCTCCTGTTTTATTAATGAATTTATATGTTTGAAGTTCCTTTACTTTACATCGTTTTCAACCGACCTGTAGAAACCCAGCAGTCTTTTGAAATCCTCAGAAATCTAAAACCATCAAGGCTGTATATCGCTGCCGATGGTGCCAGAAATGGGAGGCAAGACGATATTGAGAACACCCAAAAAGTAAAACAGATTGTGGGTCAAGTAGATTGGGATTGTGAGGTAAAAACCCTGTACCACCCTGAGAATCTTGGATGCAAAGTGGCGGTTCAAAAAGCATTAGACTGGTTTTTTGAGCAGGAAGAACAAGGGATTATTCTAGAAGATGACATCATTCCCAATGCTGCTTTCTTTACTTATTGTCAAATCATGTTGGAGCGCTATAGAAATGATGACGGCATATTTTCTATCAATGGTTGTAGTTTAGGTTATCAAAATGATCGGGTACCGTATGGTAAAACCCGCTATTTTAATATGTGGGGATGGGCAACTTGGAGACGAAGTGTCAAAATAGTAAAGGAAACTTGGAGCGCATACAATCCCGAAGTTCTTTTAGAAAACGACGCGATGATTAAAAGAAATTTAAGACTGCCAGTTTTGATTGAGGGCAATGCAACATGGATTACCTATTGGCAACAATTGTTTATCAAAGTTTATGAAAATAAAATCGATACCTGGGATTATCAATGGTGTTATACCGTTTTGAAAACCAATACTTTTTGCATCAGACCATCCAATAACTTCATAGTTAATATTGGAAGTGGCGCACAAGCCACACACCACAATTTTGATGAAGCACCCATATTTAACTTTGTCTATACGGCAGATCAGTATGTCGATAGCACACCTAAAAAGCTCAAAATCGATTTTAATTATGAAATTTTTCATGTAGGCGCTATTGTAAATTCTCATTATTTCAAAAGCTTCACTAAACGCTATTTGAAATTATATATTACCAATAAAATCATTAACCTAAAAGCTAAAATAAGAAGGTGAAGTCACTCGTAACCGTAGCCGTTACCACTTACCGTTCTGCTGCTTATGTTGTCGAAACATTAGAAAGCGTCTTCGGACAAACCTATCAAGATATTGCTTTACTGATTTCTGATGATTGTTCGCCCGATAACACCGTGGCATTGGTCAATGATTGGATAGCACTTGAAAGGGTGCAAAGTCGATTTGTGAGTGTTGCAGTCATAACCGTTCCTAAAAACACAGGCGTTTCTGCCAATTGCAATCGGTGTATTCGTGCAGCGTCGGGCGATTGGATTAAGTTTATCGCTGGCGATGATATTTTGTATCCAAATTGTATTGCAGACAATATGCAGTTTGCGGCGGAACATCCGGAAGCGCAGATCATTTTTAGCCAAATTAAGCTTTATCAGGATGATTTTACAGACTCAAATTATATTAAGACTACACCTGAAGATTTCCCTTATAACCTGATGGCGCCTTCTTTATCTGCTGGAGATCAATACCAACTGTTATTGGTTTCGGATCGTATTCATTATACACCTTCTTACTTTTTTAATAAACAAGCGGTGCTTCGCGTGGACGGTTATGATGAAACAAACAAATTGGTAGAAGATTATCCTATGTGGTTGAAACTTACGAATGCTGGCATTAAGCTGAATTATTTTCACAAAGTGACGGTTGGCTATCGAATACATTCGAAAGCGACCAATAACGTTGGCGATAACTTATTATTTAAGCCCTCTGTTTTCAATACATTTAAAATTAGAAAGCAAGTAGCTCATCCCAATTTGCCATGGGAAATTGTGGCAACAGAGCACCAAATGTACTGGGTTTCGAAATTTTTTAGCCAAATGAATTGGAACAAAAAAAATAAAACATTTGAATTACTCTATCGTTTTGGGTGTTTTTATCTCAATCCATTTCAATATGTTTATGCTTTTAAAAAGCGATTGCCATCCAACAAACAAAATATTTTTTATCACTGATCATGCGCTTAAGTATTATTATTCCCGCTTATAAAGTAGCTGATTATATCGAAAAATGCATTCGAAGTCTCATGCACCAAGACATTCCAATGTCTGATTTTGAGGTGATCGTTACCAATGATGGTTCGCCCGATAACTGTCGCGAAATCGTGGAAGCATTACAAAAAGAATTTTCAAATTTGATATTAATCAATCAAGAAAATCAGGGTGTTTCTATGGCAAGAAACAATGCAATTAATATAGCGCAAGGCACTTATATACTTCCGATTGATCCTGATGATTACGTAT
>JBIKRP010000138.1:0-5810 GCA_044349145.1 Flavobacterium sp. | reverse complement strand
GATTTTATGAATTTCCCTGCAGCATCATAAATCTCCAAAACAATATGATCATTGCTCGCAAATTCGATAGAAACATTCAACTTGTCTTTGACCGGATTCGGCAAAATCTTAACGTTCAAAGGCACACGTGTCGATTCGGTAAAACTCGCATTTGACAAACTACTTTCACTGAACTTATAAACCGTCGCCCCAGCCGCATACGCCAAATTATTCGAGAGAAAGAATATTCTATTTAAATTGCCTCCAACGCCAGCATCAACCCACGTGTCACCGCCGTCTTGTGTTTCCATAAATGGAAAATTCGTGCCGAGCGTCGAGGTATATCCGCCCATCCAACCATGAGTTTCTGTTAAAAATCCAACCGCTTGAACGCTGGTAAAGGGCACTTCCTTACTAATCCAACTCAATCCAGCGTCTAAGGAACGAATCATCCTTCCATTGTTGGGTGCATTGGCTTCGACTGAACCAAAAATAACATTGGAATTTGAATCCAGAATTTGTAGTTTCCAAACATATTCCCCAGGAATACTAGAACTGTATATGTTCGTCCACGTTCCTCCTCCATCGGTGGTTTTCAATATAATGCCTCCAGTACTATCCGCACCCGCAGCATATCCAACATTTTCATCCAAAAATTGAATTTCAACTAAGGCAGTCGCATAAGCACTCATATCCATTGACGTCCAAGTGGCGCCACTATCAGTCGACTTGATAATAAAAGCAGGTGAAAAATAAGCACCGCAACCAAAAATGGTAGAGGATCCTACCACATCTAATCCACAAATTGCGGCCGGATTATTTGGAAGATTTGTTACGGGAGTCCAATTGCTTCCGCCATCATTTGTTTTTAGGAACAAGTTATTTAACGTCCCAAGAAAACCAATATTCTCATCTAAAAATTCAATATTTCTGAAGTAGTAATTGCCTCCTAGCGACTGCTCGGTAACTTGAGTGGTCCAAGTTGCTCCACCATCAATGGTCTTATACACTGCTGCATATGAACCATTAGCGGCCCAACCGATATTGTCATTGATAAAAAAAACATCATCAAAACGTTGATTGTCGATATTGGTAATCGACGTAGCAAGCGGTCTCCACTGCAATTGTGCCTGCATTGCAACTGAAATCAAGAGTATAGGAAAGAGTATTTTTTGCATAGTGTAAAATGATTTGCCACAAATTTAAATAAACAAATCATTCGAGAATCATATTAGAGCAGACAATTTCTATTTTTCTAATGCTAGATGCACTTCGCTATTCGTATGAAATGACAAAGGGCTCTCAAAGAATACTTTTTTGCTCAAAAATATCGATTCAATCAAGAATCCATTTTCTTTGAAATAAGATTGTACTACCCTTACCTTCAATTCTGAATGAGAAACGACTTTGAGTTGATAAGGAAATAAATAAACTTTTCGCTCATCTCCTTCGATTCCCAAGAATGCACTAGAAATTACATTCACATCGTCGAAAAGGGAAGCTGTATAAAAGTCGATTCGCTCCTCATAAACACTTTTTGTAAATCCGTTGGTCACTACTTTCCCTTCCCGCAAGACTAAAGTTTCATCGCTAAATGACAAAATATCTTTACTGTCGTGTGTCGCAACAATACAAGTGATGTCCTTTTCCTTGAGGTAACGAAATACCCTTCTTCGCAAACTATTTTTTCTGAAAGTATCAATATGACTGAAAGGCTCATCTAGCAAAAGTAGTTCTGGTTCTGATGCCAAAACCCGCGCAATGGCAACACGTTGCATTTGTCCACCACTCAAAAATTGTGCTTTCGTGTCGGCAAATTCCTCCATTTCAACCAAGGCCAGTAATTCGGTAATTCGAGATTTCTTCATCTTTAAGTTGCTGTTAGAAAGGTATTTACCAACGTTTTCAGCAACAGTAATATAAGGCATTAAATCAAAGTCTTGTGCCAAATACTTCATCTTCTCCATACCTGGAATAAGGTTAAACTTCGGGCCTAACACCGCTGTTTCATTCCAATAAATGTGTCCGTCACCCAAGTCATGTAACCCATATATCAATTGCAGCAGCGTACTCTTGCCGCAGCCACTTTCTCCAATTAAGGCGAGACATTTCCCCTTCTCGATGGAAAAGGAAACATTACTAATAATTCGATTTTCGGTGTAAGAAAAGGAAATGTTCTGTACGATTAACATAGGCTGGTTTGAAGTGCAAAAATCAATAAACTAATTTAATCTAAAAAATAAATAATAACATCGGCGATTTTGTTCAAATTTAGGCCGGAAATCATCAACCAAGTATAATTACGGATCCCTATTTTGTATGACTTTTTTTGAGGTAAGACAATAAGATAAAAGACCTTTTCTGATTCACAATCAAAGAATCTTCAAAGATTTCATTAATTATACTTCTTCACGTATCTGGACACCTGACTTTCACGATATAGCAACTGATTGTAGATGCTTCTGATTTAATGTCAATAACTTTTTAATAATTTTAAGAGATTCCTAAGATTCCTAAGTATAAATTGCAAAAAATTAAAAAACATATTTATGATTTAGTCATCAAACGACCGATAATTTATTAAAAATGTAAGGGTAATATTATAAAAAATGCAACAACTTACTATAACATTACCATAACATTACTACAACATCTACTATAAAAAGCGCCTCATATGAGCCGACATTATCGCAAACGATGTAGTTGCTTTCGCAGGAAAACCTAAGGAAAGCAAAACATTGCATCACTAAAACAAGTTAGTCGCAAGTGGTATAGTTTTTTTGCTATTCGTTTTCAGTTGCCAAAAGCGTACATCTGCGTAAATTTGAAATTCAACTCAAAATTTTTAACTCATGAAAAAATTACTTTTATTTTTCTTCCTAATGACTTTTGCATTAGGACAATCACAAAATATGATATCCAATTCATATTTTACAAGCGGTGGATCCGGCTGGGTTATTAATGGACCCGGAACATTTACCGGAGGAGAAGCGGCCTTTCCCAATACTGCTGCTGGAGGAAACCCTTGGGACAATGAACTTAAACAAACAGGTAAGTCACTAACAGGTGGTGCTACGTATACCCTGACCTTTAGAGCACGTGCCGCTGCAAACAGAAATATGTCAGTAAATATTCAGAATACCAACATATGGAATGATCAGTTCAGAAATAATTCAGTTGCACTAACGACGACTATGACGGTATATACATATACTTTCAATGCAACCTCCTCCAATAGCAATGTACAGGTTAATTTCCATGTTGCTAATACAGGTAGTACTGCAGCTGTTTACATTGATGATGTTACTTTAGTAGCGGGAACTGCTACTCAATGTACAAATTTTATCCAAGATGGTGGTGAAACTGGCGTAGATTGCGGGGGAACTTGTAGCGCATGTCTAATTACCCCAACATTTGATGTATTTACTGTTGGTCCTAAACTTGTTGGAGATGCTCCCTTTACTGCAACTGCTATTTCAAATAACGGTAGTACTGGTGCAATTACTTACACAAGTAGCAACAATGCTGTTGCAACCGTAGTGTCTGCTACAGGCGTAGTGACTGTTGTTGGAACAGGAACTACTACTATTACAGCAAATCAAGCGGCTACTGCAACTCATTTTGCTGGATCAACTTCTGCTACGTTATCAGTAACACCACCTGCGGCAGCAAATCCGCCAGCGAGAAACGCTTGGGATGTGGTTTCTTTATATAGCGGTGCTTATACTCCAACTGCTGGAGCCGTTTGGCAGAATGGTGTTGATGTTTCCATTTCTGGAAATAATGCACGATATTTTGATGGTTTTACATTAGCTAGATTAGCTTTTGCAGCGAGAAGCGTATCTGGAATGACAACATTGCACATCGATGTGTATACTTTAAATCAAAATCAACTTTGGTTTGAAATCAATGGAAACAGAAAAGCAGTTTCGAGTATTCCTTTGAATGGTTGGGCTAGTTTTGATATTCCATTAACAGATTACGTAGGATTAAATTTAGGAAATGTTAGCTTTTTTGACTTAAACAACCCTACTGGGGCAGCAGCACCAGTAAAAGTGGTTTATTTGGATAATATTTATTTCTATAGAGCAGCAACCGATACGCCTCCAACAATTGGGGCTTTTAGCGTACCTACTCCAAAAGTAGTGGGCGATGCTCCATTTGAACTGACTAATCCTACTTCTAATAGTTCTGGAGCTTGGTCTTACAGTGCAAGTCCAGCTGGGATAGTAACGTTCAGTGGAAATACCGTTACAATTGTAGGTGGCGGAACTGCAACAATAACTGCAACTCAAGCAGCGATACCTGGCACATTTGGCGCAGGAACTGCGACGGCTTCTTTGGTTGTTAATTTTGCAGCACCAGGCGCATCACCAATTCCTCCAGCAAGAGATCCTGCATCAGTAGTTTCATTATACACTGGTACACCAACAACATACGCAAACGTAGTCAATGCAGTGCAAGCGAGTTGGTCAACAGGTTCAACGAACTCTAATTTTAGTTTTGCTAACGGTACAAATACATGCATCCAAGTCAACAACCTAGGTTTCTTTGGTTTAGTTGGTGCTAGTAATTTTAGTGTAGTTGGAATGTCAACTATGCACGTAGATATATATTTGAATACTCCAATGACGACAATGATATTGAATCTTTTGGCTCCGTCGGACAGAAATTATTCGATAGGTCCATTAGTAGCGGGATGGAATTCATTTGATATTCCACTAACCATTTACCCTGGTGCTTTGAACAATATCGCTGGAGTAAAATTTGAACAAAGCGGTGGTACAGCTCGTCAAATTTATATTGACAATTTGTATTTCTACACGGGCGGTGCTCCAACAATCACTAACTTCCCTGCAATAACAAAAGTAAATGGTGATGCACCATTTAATTTAACTGCTCCTACTTCTACAAGCCCAGGAACATTTAGTTATACAAGCAGCAATGAAGCAGTAGCGACTATAAGCGGTAGTACTGTGACTATTCTAGGAGCAGGTACTGCTACAATTACTGCTAATCAAGCAGCAAGCGGATTTTTCACTACAGGTTCAATCTCGACTACCTTAACAGTAGCAGGTTCTACTGTTCCGTTAACTGGACCAACTGCACCTCCAGCAAGAAATGCTTGGGATGTATTTAGTGTCTTCAGTGATGCTTCTTACACTGTAGTTCCTGGAACAAGAAATTATAATCCTGGTTGGGGACAAGCTGGTGCTGGTGCTGTGGTTACTGCTGGAACAGACAATGTTTGGCGTGCTTCCAACTTAAATTACCAAGGTATTGTATTCGGAAGTAACGTGGATGTTTCAGCTATGACACACTTTCACGTAGATGTTTGGACGTTTAATGAAACGTCATTACAATTCTTCCAAATTAGTAACACAACAGGCGAAAGATCTGTAGCGTTAGCTGCTCCTTATGGTGCATTAACGCAAGGACAATGGGTTAGTTATGACATTCCTTTAACTGCATGGACAAGCCAATCTGGTTTTACAACAACAGCTTTAAAAGAATTTAAAATTGTTGGTTCTGGTGGCAAAACTGTTTACATGGATAACATGTATTTCTACAGAGCTGCTACCACATTACCTCCAACTTTGAGCAACTTCACCGTAGCTGCTCAGCTTGTAGGTGCAGCACCATTTACATTGACCGCACCAACTTCAAACAGTACTGGGGCCTTTACCTACACAAGCAGCAATACTGCAGTAGCAACAATAAGTGGAAATGTAGTAACTATTGTAGGTGCTGGTACATCTACGATTACAGCAACGCAAGCTGCTGACGGAAGCTATGGCTCAGCAACAATAACTGCTACTTTATCAGTGACG
>JBIKRP010000137.1:0-5855 GCA_044349145.1 Flavobacterium sp. | reverse complement strand
CTAACAATGCTGATGTGATCTTTAAAAGAAATAATATTCAAGCAGGATTTTTAGGATTTCTTAATACTTCATTTGGACATGGTGCCTTAATAAATTATTCTTCATATCCTTTTTCTCTGAATACTGCTTTTGGTAGAAATGCACTTGCTGGCGATTCAAATACTGCCATTAATACTGGAGGCGCTAATACTGCTGTAGGTGTTGATGCATTATCATCTAATACCGCTGGAAACTATAATACTGCTATTGGTTATCTAGCATTAAGTTCAAACAATGCCAACAATGGGAGCACCGCAGTAGGATTTGAAGCCATGCTTTATGCTGATGGAAGAAGCATTGGAAGAACAACTGCAAACACTGCTGTTGGTTTTAGTGCATTACGAGGCGGTAGTAGTACTGCAAACAGCAACACTGGTACATCTAATACAGCTATTGGTTATCTATCATTAGAAAAAAACACCACTGGAAGCAATAATACTAGTATAGGTAGCAATGCTCTATATTTCAACTCAACTGGTAATTCTAACACAGCTATTGGTACGAATGCCGGCGCATCTATTACAACAGCTGTACAAAATGTCGCTATTGGTAATAATGCCTTAGATACTAACATTACAAGTGGCGGAAACACAGCTGTAGGATATGATGCACTGCAAGCGACAACTGGCGATTTCAACACAGCATTTGGAAATTCAGCCCTTTTTAGTTTGGGTGTTGGAACAAGTAATTGTGCCTTTGGATACAATGCTTTAACCGGCTTGACCTCTGGCGTCAATAATATCGGAATCGGAACCAATGCAGTCGTGCCGCTTTCTGCGGGAAGCAACCAAATCCGAATGGGAAACACCGCTATTACTTATGCAGGCATTCAAGTAGCATGGACAATTACTTCTGATAAGAGATGGAAATCAGCTATTCAAGACTCAAACCTCGGACTAAACTTCATCAACAAGCTACATCCAGTTTCATACATCCGTAAAAACGATGAAAGCCAAAAAACAGAATACGGTTTTATTGCCCAAGAACTTGATCAAACTTTAAACGAATTTGGCGCAACCAACAGCGGCATCATTACCAAAGACGATGCTGGAATGTTGAGCGTAAGGTATAACGATTTGCTGTCGCCAATGGTAAAGGCTATCCAAGAATTGAAAACAGAAAACGATACACTCAAAAAACAAAACGAAAGTTTAGAAGCACGCTTAAAAAAAATTGAAGAAAAATTAAAGAACTAATTCAACTGCTCCTGAAAAACTTCCAATAAAAAATCCGAAGCAATCATTCTAGTCGGAGACAATTCCATCGCTTTCAAAACGCGTTTCATCGCAAATGGATTTAAACCCATATTGATCCCGATTTCGTGAATCGCATTCATTTCTCGCTCGTGCAAAACACCGTCACAGTGCATCAATAAAGCCAATCGATAAAATTGTTGAATCCTTTGAAACTCAGACTTTGTAACACTTGGATAGAATTCTTGATGAAACAACTGCTTGAAATCTTCTGGTTTGATTTGAAGTTCGTCAGCTACTAAGGTTAGAAACTGCAATTCACGATCGTGCAGCTTCCCATCGACCACAGAAAAGGACACCATCTCTGCCAATAAGCTTAATTTTTCTTCGTAGCTGTTCATCAATTGTTTATTTTTAGCGAAAATATTCATTTTAGTTGAATTCGAAAAAATAAATCCAATTGAAACTTTTTTTCAACCTTTTGCTATTCTTTTTTGCACAAATAATCTTGGGTCAAGAAAGTACTGCATCAAAGCAGGTGTCAACGTTTACGTTGGAATCACCGCAATTGCAATCCACGAAAAAAATTTGGTTGTATTTGCCTAAGAATTATACAACATCAACCAAAAAATATCCGGTGATTTACATGCATGACGGTCAAAATTTGTTCGATGCGAAAACATCTTTTGCAGGCGAATGGAACATCGATGAAAAACTCGACAGTCTCAACGCGCAAGTAATCGTTGTTGGCATTGAAACGACCGACAAACGGACGGAAGAACTCACTCCATTTGTCCATGCAAGACATGGCGGTGGAAAAGCCAATAACTATTTAGATTTTATAGTCAATACTTTGAAACCAAAAATAGACGCCACATACAGAACCAAAACCAATCCTCGAAACACGATGATGTTTGGAAGTTCATTAGGCGGAATGACGTCCTTCTACGCACTTTTAAAATACCCCAATGTTTTCGGAAAAGCAGGCGTTTTTTCTCCCGCGTTTTGGTTTAATAGAAACGAACTAGTCGACTTGCTCAAACAAACCAAAAAATTCGATGCTAAAATTTACTTTCTTCATGGCGACAATGAAGGCGATCCAGATATGATTCCGGACTTAAACCAATTTGAATCTTTAGTCAACACCAAACGTTGTGAATGTAAAAAACTCAATAAGAAAGTCCTTATCAAAGGTGGACAGCACAATGAAAAATTATGGCGCGATGGATTTGTAAAAGCGTATCTTTGGCTTTTCTGAGTGGCTGAGTTGCTAAGTAACTGAGACACTGAGAATGAAAAGCGCAACAAATTACTAATTCCCGTTTTAAAAGTCAAAATTATAACTCAGAGACTCAGTTTCTCAGTTTCTCAGCAACTCAAAAATATGAACAACAACGATATCTTCAAAAAACTCCGTGTCGCACTCATGCTGCGCGATGATCAAATTATTGAAATTCTTGAACTGGTAGATTTCCGCATGTCGAAAGGTGAGATTGGCAATATTTTCCGAAGCCAAGACCATCCTGATTTTATGGAATGTGGCGACCAAGTGTTGCGTAATTTTTTAAATGGACTCGTTATTCATTTGCGTGGCACCAAAGAAAATCCCAAGAACCCGAATGAGGTTTTGGCAAAACATCGGGCAGAAATTCCAGTGAAAGAAAATGCGAAACCACGCGTTGAATTTAAAGCAACGCCAAAAACGGATTTCAAGAAAAAGCCAGCTTCAAAGAGCAATTCACGCGACAAGACGCCAGCGCCAAAAATTCAAGTGGTCGAAAAAGTAAAATTCAATAACGGCAAAAAGAAATCTTAAATCTCTTATTTTGTGGATGTATTAACCAACCTTATCGAAGATCTTGAAAGCAAGATTGATTCAAAAGATTCAATCAACACAAGCGTTTCAGAACGAGATGTTTCCTGGCATATCGCTCACAGTTTGAAAGTGCTTCACAACGTGATGACCGTGATTCAAAAATCGAATCCACAAGATTACCGCTGGAAATTTAATCGTACTAGAAGTATTGTTTATCTGATCAATAAAATTCCGAGAGGAAAAGGTAAAGCACCGAAAGCAGTTATTCCAGAAGACGAAATTTCAATGGAGCAACTGCGAGATGAACTGCAAACCGTTAGGCAATTGGCTACAGCATTAGAGAATCTACATGCCAAAAG
This sequence comes from Flavobacterium sp., assembly GCA_044349145.1. GTDB lineage: Bacteria > Bacteroidota > Bacteroidia > Flavobacteriales > Flavobacteriaceae > Flavobacterium. The sequence continues at coordinate 2,448 of JBIKRP010000137.1, read as the reverse complement.
TAATTTTACGCATCCTCTTTTTGGACAATTGAATCTGAAACAAACCAAAAAGTTCTTGGCAATTCATACCAAACATCACCTCAAGATTATCGATGACATCATTCGATCTTAAAAAAGTTAGCCACGAATTCTCGAATTTAAATTTATAATTCGTGAATTCGTGGCTAAAAAAAATAATACTTTTATTTAAGAACCTAAAGCCTTTTGCACTTGATCCGCCGCTTCTTGAAACTCTACTGCAGATAAAATTGGCATGCCTGAGTTGTCAATTAATTCTTTCGCAATCTCCGCATTGGTTCCTTGCAAACGCACAATAATTGGCACTTTAATCGCGTCGCCCATATTTTTATACGCATCAACAACACCTTGCGCTACTCTATCGCAACGCACAATTCCACCAAAAATATTAATTAAAATCGCTTTTACGTTTGGATCTTTTAAGATGATACGGAACGCCAATTCTACACGTTTCGCATCCGCAGTTCCACCAACGTCTAAGAAGTTCGCTGGTTCAAAACCGGCATACTTAATCAAATCCATCGTCGCCATTGCCAATCCAGCGCCATTCACCATACAACCTACCGTTCCATCCAAATCCACATAGTTCAATCCAGCTTCTTTGGCTTCCACTTCAATTGGATTTTCTTCTCTGATGTCACGCATGTCGGCATATTTCGGCTGACGGTATAACGCATTGTCATCAATATTTACTTTGGCATCCACCGCCATAATTTTGTTGTCAGACGTTTTCAAAACTGGGTTAATTTCAAACATCGATGCATCACAACCTACATAGGCGTTATACAACGAATCGATGAATTTCACCATTTCTTTGAACGCATTGCCAGAAAGTCCCAAGTTGAAAGCAATTCTTCTTGCTTGAAATCCTTGCAAACCAACCGAAGGATCGATTTCTTCATTGTGAATCAAATGTGGCGTGTGTTCTGCCACTTCCTCGATATCCATTCCACCTTCTGTAGAATAGACAATCATATTTCTTCCTGTCGCTCTGTTCAACAAAACCGACATATAAAATTCAGACGTTTCACTTTCACCAGGATAATACACATCTTCCGCAATCAACACTTTGTGCACTTTTTTACCTTCCGCAGAAGTTTGCGGTGTAATCAATTGCATTCCGATGATTTGCTCAGATAACTCAGTCACCTGATCTAAATTTTTTGCCAATTTCACGCCGCCACCTTTTCCGCGTCCGCCAGCATGTATTTGCGCTTTGATCACGTACCATTGTGTTCCCGTTTCTGTGGTCAATTGCTTTGCGGCAGCGACTGCTTCTACTGGACTATTGGCTACGATTCCACGTTGTACGCGTACGCCGTATTTGGCTAAAATCTCTTTTCCTTGGTATTCGTGTATGTTCATATGGATGTAATTTGGCTATTTAAAAGTGCCACAAAAATAATAAAAAACTACAAACTATTGATGGCGATTTCTAGTTTTATTTCGAAGCTGATTCCCGCTATCCGCAGTATCTTTTTTCAACCCTTTCAGAGTATTAAACGCTAAAAGGGTTTTGAGCTTTCAAAGGGTTCAAAAAAAGGATACTTGCTCCTATCGGGGCTAGGCTTTCCAAATAAAAACAACTATATCGATTGAAATACGAATTCTTCCCTAATTATTTGGAAGTCAATCGCAGTAACAATAGATTTGCGAAAAAGATACCACTATGCAACCCAAAGAACTCGTCGATTTAGCTACCGAATTCGGATGTCCGTTATATGTGTATGATGCCGCAAAAATTGAATCGCAATACCAACGACTGACCGCGGCTTTTTCTAAAGTAGAAAGCGTGCGCATCAATTATGCGGTGAAAGCATTGTCAAATATTGCGATATTGCAACTCTTTAAACAAATCGGAGCCAACATCGACACGGTTTCTATCCAAGAAGTACAACTCGGCTTGCATGCGGGTTTCGAGCCACATCAAATCATCTACACGCCCAACGGTGTTTCCTTTGAAGAAATTGAAGAAGCGGCAGAACTCGGCGTTCAAATAAACATTGACAATCTTTCTATTTTAGAACATTTCGGGACCAAACATCCTACGGTTCCAGTTTGCATTCGGATTAATCCACATGTTATGGCGGGCGGAAACACGAATATTTCTGTGGGTCATATTGATAGTAAATTTGGAATTTCAATTCACCAAATGCCACACATCTTGCGCATTGTCGAAAATACGGGCATGCACATCAACGGTATTCACATGCATACCGGTTCTGACATTTTAGATATTGAAGTGTTTTTGTACGCGGCAGAAATTTTGTTTGAAGCGGCAGTTCATTTTAAAACCTTAGATTTTCTTGATTTTGGTAGTGGATTCAAAGTGCCGTATCACAAAGGCGATATCGAAACCAACATCGAGGAATTCGGTCGTAAACTCACCAAACGATTCAACGCTTTTGAAAAAGAATACGGTCGATCTTT
>JBIKRP010000136.1:0-5886 GCA_044349145.1 Flavobacterium sp. | reverse complement strand
AGGTCGTTCAGAATACGCATACATGTAACCAAAATCATATTTTACATACTCCATCAAACTTAAGGTGTCTTGATGATCTTGTTCTGTTTCGGTAGGGAAGCCGGCAATCATATCTTGTGTAATGCCGCAGTCTGGAATGGTTTTTCGAATATTGTCAATGAGTTGCATGTATTCTGAACGCGAATGTAATCGGTTCATTTCCTTTAGAATTCTATCGCTGCCAGACTGCACAGGTAAATGAATATGGTTGCAAATATTGGGATGTTTTGCCACTACTTGTAACACACTTAAATGCATATCCTGCGGATTATTTGTCGAGAACCGAATGCGCATTTTCGGAAAATTTACTGCCACCATTTCAAGTAATTGGTCAAAATCAACAGCAGTTGCTTTTTGCATTTCAGTTGCTTTTTCAAAATCTTTTTTGAGTCCACCACCATACCATAAATAACTATCCACATTTTGACCCAAAAGCGTTATTTCTTTATAGCCAGCCTTCCATAAATCTTCAATCTCCTTCATAATGCTTTGTGGCTCACGACTTCGTTCTCTACCGCGAGTAAAAGGGACAACACAAAACGTACACATATTATCACAACCACGGGTAATCGAAACCAACGCGGAAACACCATTGGTCATCAAGCGAACAGGCGAAATATCGCCGTATGTTTCTTCTTTTGAAAGAATGACATTGATAGCATCGCGTCCTTGTTCTACTTCTTGCAATAAATTTGGCAAGTCTTTATAAGCATCAGGACCGACAACTAAGTCTACAATTTTTTCCTCTTCGAGAAATTTGTCTTTTAATCTTTCGGCCATGCATCCCAAAACACCTACTTTCATTTTAGGATTCACGTCGCGTTTGACAGCGTTGTATTTTTGTAAGCGTTTGCGAATAGTTTGCTCTGCTTTGTCTCTTATAGAACAAGTATTCACCAAAACCAAATCGGCTTCTTCTAGTATGGTGGTGGTATTAAAGCCATTTTCTGACAAGATCGACGCTACAATTTCGCTGTCTGAAAAGTTCATCGCACAACCATAACTTTCGATATAAAGTTTTTTTGTGTTTTCTTTTTTATGCTGTAAAGTGAGACTTTCGCCTTGTTTGGTCTCTTCAATAATCTTTTCCATAATCCTTTTTAAAAAGCTTCAGATGTACGACAAAGATAATGCAATTGAATCAAAATATGACAAGATGTCAGACGAACTTTGTGGTTTGTTTCTAATTTTAATTAAGAGCTATTCCGGCTGTCCGCTTTATCTTTTTCGCATTGTAAATTGAGACTACCTGAGCGGAAAATGTAGCGAAAAAGGATGCCGCTTCCATCGGGGCTAGGGCATTCTTTATTACACTAGTTTATCGACCAAGAACCCAAAATTTCGTTCAAAAGCACAATATTTAAAAAAAATAGATACTTTTGCCCCGAGTGTAAAACCAATGTTAATTCAACTGAGGTAGTAAATAAAAGCAATATGGCAAAGAATTTAGTGATCGTGGAGTCGCCTGCAAAGGCAAAGACTATCGAAAAATTTTTGGGGAGCGATTATCAGGTGGAGTCCAGTTATGGTCACATTGCCGATCTACCATCCAAAGAAATTGGAGTGGATGTTGCCAATGGTTTTAAACCCAAATATGAAGTCTCCGCAGACAAGAAAGCGTTGGTTTCAAAATTGAAAACTTTAGCAAAGAATTCAGAAATGGTTTGGTTGGCTTCCGATGAGGATCGGGAAGGAGAAGCCATCTCTTGGCATTTAGCGGAGGAGTTAAAACTCGACAAAAATAAGACGAAGCGAATCGTTTTTCATGAAATTACAAAAACGGCAATCCTAAAGGCGATTGAAAACCCGAGAGAGATTGATTATAATTTGGTCAATGCACAACAAGCTCGACGGGTCTTAGACCGGTTGGTTGGTTACGAATTGTCGCCGGTGTTGTGGAGAAAGGTAAAAGGAGGTTTGTCGGCGGGTAGAGTTCAATCAGTTGCAGTTCGTTTGATTGTGGAGCGTGAACGAGAAATTCAAAATTTTAAATCAGTGGCTTCCTATTCAGTTAGTGCTGAATTTACCAATGAAAATGGCAAAGCATTCAAAGCAAAACTTCCGAAAAATTTTCCTACAAAAAAGGAAGCAGAAGCATTTTTGACTAGTAATATTAATGCTTCATTTTCCGTCGCTGAGATTGAAACCAAGCCGGCTAAAAAGTCGCCAGCAGCACCATTTACAACTTCTACATTGCAACAAGAAGCAGCTAGAAAATTATATTTACCAGTTGGAATTACGATGCAATTGGCTCAAAGATTATATGAAGCTGGGTTAATTACTTATATGAGAACTGATAGTGTCAACCTTTCTAAAGACGCTATGGATGCTGCCCAAGCAGAAATTGTAAAATCTTACGGAAAAGAGTTTTCAAAACCTAGGGTGTTTGCTGCCAAAAGCAAAGGTGCTCAAGAAGCACACGAAGCGATTCGTCCTACTGATATGTCCCGTCATACCGTCAATATTGATCGAGACCAAGCGCGTTTGTACGACTTGATTTGGAAAAGAACCTTGGCGTCTCAAATGAGTGATGCAGAGTTAGAGCGTACTGCGGTAAAAATAGAAGCAGATAAACATAAGGAGATGTTTCTTGCTTCCGGTGAAGTGCTACTTTTTGAAGGCTTTTTGAAAGTGTATTTGGAAGGAAATGACGATGATGAAGAAGAGCAAGAAGGAATGCTTCCAGCGATGAAAATCAAGGAGAAATTAAACAATAATTTTATTACGGCAACGGAGCGATATTCTAGACCCGCCGCTCGATATACTGAAGCGGCTTTGGTTAAGAAATTAGAAGAATTGGGTATTGGTCGTCCGTCAACATATGCGCCAACGATCTCTACCATAATTAACAGAACGTATATTGAAAAAGGGAATTTAGAAGGGCAAGAAAGAAATTACACGCAATTAACGTTGCAACAAGGTAGCGTTAAGGAGCAAATATTAAAAGAAAATACCGGTTCTGATAAAGGAAAATTAGTACCGACGGATATTGGAACAATCGTGACGGACTTTTTGGTAAAGAACTTTGGAAGTATACTTGACTATAACTTTACAGCTAAAGTTGAACAGGATTTTGATGAGATTGCTGAAGGAAATGTGAATTGGGAGAAGATGATGCAAGATTTCTATAATAAATTTCATCCTAATGTAGTTGAAGTTGAAGCAAATGCTGAAAGAGAAAGTGGCGAAAGAATATTAGGTATAGACCCGAAATCTGGAAAGCCAATTAGTGTTCGATTGGGGAAATTTGGTCCTATGGCTCAAATTGGAGAGGCCGAAGATGAAGAAAAGAAATTTGCAAGTTTGATGTCAGATCAAAACATCGGGAATATTACTTTGGAAGAAGCCTTAAATTTATTTCTCTTGCCCAAAAGCCTTGGCGAATACAAGGGTGAAGAAGTAGAAGTAAATAATGGTCGATTTGGACCTTATGTTCGATTTGGTGGCGCATTTATTTCATTGCCAAAGGGAGAGAATCCACTCGATGTTACTATGGAGCGTGCGCAAGAGATCATTAATGAAAAAGTTAAAGCTGATGCGCCGATTGCGGTCTACAAAGGTTATCCTGTGCAAAAAGGAGTGGGCCGATTTGGGCCTTTCATCAAGTGGAACGGCTTGTTTATTAATGTGAGTAAGAAGTACAATTTTGATGCTTTATCACAGTCAGATGTGGAGTCATTAGTTGAAGATAAATTACAAAAAGATATTGACAAAGTAATTCATTATTGGGAGACAGAAGGTATTACGGTTGAAAAAGCGCGATGGGGCAGGTCAGTGATAACGAAAGGTAAGTTAAAGATTGAGTTGAGCAAAGATGTTGATGCGACAAAGCTGACGCTAGCACAAGTGCAAGAATTAATTGAAAAAAAATCGCCGGCTAAGAAAACTTCGACTAAAAAAAGTTCGGTAAAGAAAGCAAGTACTGTTAAAAAGAAATAAGCAATGGATTTTAGTTTTTTGGAGCCTATTGATATCGAGATTCAGCAGTTCGTGCAGCAATTGACTTCACAGCAGGTAGGTAGTAAAGTAGTTTTTCATACTACAGAAGATCTTCCAGATTTAAGTAAGATTCGGGTGGCCATTGTTGGAGTTTTGGAATCAAAACAAGATGGTACAATAACTTCTCTGAAAAGCATTAGGAAAGAACTGTATGCATTATATCCAGGAAATTGGGAGACATCAATTGCAGATTTGGGTAATATAATGCCAGGTCATTCTCAAAAAGACACTTTTTTCGCTTTGCAGACGGTTGTTTCGGCATTAATCAAGAGAAGGATAATTCCAATTGTAATAGGTGGTTCACAAGAATTGACCTATGCTTTGTACAGAGCCTATGATGTTTTAGAACAAATGGTTAATTTGGTAGCGATTGATAGCAAGTTTGATTTTGGAAAAGAATCAGATGCAATATCGGCGACTTCGTACCTCACAAAAATAGTTTTGGATGAACCGAACAATCTATTTAATTTTTGTAATGTAGGTTATCAAACGTATTATAATTCTCAAGAAGAAATTGATTTAGTTGAAAAATTGTTCTTCGACAGTTATCGATTGGGCGACATTTGTAGTAATATTTCCATCGCAGAGCCTGTTTTTAGGGATGCGGACATTATTAGTCTAGATTTAACTGCAATTAAGACTTCCGACTCAGGTAATTTTCGTAATTTTATACCTAATGGATTTTCAGGGAAAGAAATTTGCTCTTTAGCGCGTTATGCTGGTTTAAGTGATAAAGTTTCATGTTTTGGCATTTTTAATCATGATGATACTGACCAAGAATCAAAATTGACGTCACAGATTATTTGGTATTTTATTGAAGGTTTTCATTATCGTTCTAATGAGTATCCATTCGGAAGTAAAGACAATTACTTGAAGTACATTATTCCTTTAGAGGATCAGGAATTAGTATTCTATAAAAGCCATAAAACAGGAAGATGGTGGATTGAAATTCCATATTTATCAACTGCAAATACTAAACTTAAGAAAAATACGTTGTTACCATGTTCTCACGAGGAGTATCTAGCTGCTTGCCATCATGAAATTCCAGAGAGATGGTGGAAAGCGCAACGAAAGAACATTATTTAATGCATAAATTATAATTCGAAACCTATGAAGGTTGAATAATTGAAAGACATAACTTACATTTTCTTTAAAAAGACGCATTTAATCGATGTTATTCGTCTTTAATCGACAAAATGTTTTTCTGTTTACGTTTAAAATTCTATTTTTGGAATGGCAATTTGATAGATTCGTTTTTCCAATTTAAAATTTAATAATATTTAATTGCTTTTTTAAAAAATAATAAATAGGTTTACGCCCTTAAAATATTAACACAATCATAACCCCAATATATATGAAGAAATTCATTTCATTTTCAGTAATAGTAGCTATGTTGGTTGGCTGTGGCGGCTCGAGCGACAAAGGTGAATTGGTAGGAGTTAAAGGTAAGAAATGGAATCCTGAAAAGCCTTACGGGATGACATTGGTTCCTGGTGGTTCATTTATTATGGGAAAATCAGACGATGATTTGGCAAACATTCAAGATGCTCCAACCAAAACAGTTACAGTAAGGTCGTTTTACATGGATGAAACAGAAATTACTAACAGTGAGTATCGCGAGTTTGTTGAATGGGTAAAAGATTCAACAATCAGAGTTCGATTAGCTATTTTAGCTGATGAAGTAGGCGGTGGTGGAACTGCGGGTGCTGCCAAAGGAGGGAAATCAGGTAAAAATGCAGGAAGTATAGGTGATTTTGCATTTAATGACGCGGATCCAGCAAAAATGACTGCATATGATAAATATATGTACGAGAATTATTATAGCGTTGGAACTGATGATGATCCATA
>JBIKRP010000135.1:0-5893 GCA_044349145.1 Flavobacterium sp. | reverse complement strand
ATCAACTTTAAAAGAAGGTGTCATCAAAATTGGAGCAACTTCTTTCAAATTCGATAAAGAAGTGGCAGAGAAATTTACTAAAGTAAACGAGCAACTTTATTCGCTAAAGATCGCCTCTGGTACCATCGAGATGAAAGACAACAAAGTCATCGTATTAGTCGACTAATTCGATTCAACTTATAAAGAAACGCCTAGCTTTTGTTAGGCGTTTTTTATTGGAAGCTATTCCAGCTGTACGCTACTATCTTTTTGTTTTAAAGAAAAACAAAAAGGATAACCGCTGCCATCTGGGCTAAAAATCCAGTTTCAAATTCCACATTGTTTTTTAAAAAGCAATAACTTTACCCAATGAAGTTTCCGAAAAATCTTTCCGCCAAACTTGAAACCCGAAAGCAAAACAACGCCCTGCGTCAATTGCCTCTCACTTCAAGCGCGATCGATTTTGCCTCCAACGACTACCTAGGATTCGCAAAATCAAAAACCATTTTCGACCAAACAAATCAGTTCCTTATCGACAATAATTATTGTGAAAACGGCGCAACAGGCTCTCGACTCTTATCCGGAAATCATCCACTTTACGAACTTGCGGAAAGCTGTATTTCAGAATTTCATCAAGCAGAATCGGCACTAATCTTCAACTCTGGCTATGACGCCAACATTGGCTTTTTTAGCAGCGTGCCGCAAAAAGGTGACATTATTCTCTATGATGAACTCTGTCATGCCTCCATCCGCGACGGCATTCAGTTATCGCACGCCAAAGCCTACAAATACCAACACAACGACTACGAGGATTTAGAACGATTAATTACCAAATTCCAAATTCCAAATTCCAAATTCCAACCGACAACCATCTACATCGTCACCGAATCTGTTTTTTCTATGGATGGCGATTGCCCAGACTTCGAAACTATTATTGCCATCGCTGAAAAACACCAGGCACTACTCGTTGTCGATGAGGCACACGCACTCGGTGTCTTTGGTGAATACGGATGTGGATTGATACAACAATTACAAGTTCAAAATAAAATCTTTGCCAGAATCATGACCTTTGGAAAAGGTTTGGGTTGCCATGGAGCAGCGATTTTAGGGAGTGATGAATTAAAGAATTATTTAGTCAACTTTGCGCGTAGTTTTATCTACACCACTGGACTTTCACCGCACGCCATTGCCACCATCTATTGTGCTTATCAAGAATTGAGCAATGAAAAAGCAGCACAACAGGCACTTCGAGAGAACATCAATTTCTTTAATCAACAAAAGCAATTATTGGGATTAAAGCCACTGTTTGTGAGAAGTAAATCAGCGATTCAAAGCGCCATTATCCCAGGAAATGAGAAAGTAAAATCCATCGCCACACAACTCCAACAAAACAGGTTCGATGTCAAAGCTATTTTGTCTCCAACCGTTCCTGAAGGACAAGAGCGACTTCGGATTTGCATTCATAGTTACAACTCGGAGGCAGAAATATCCAAAATCTTAGAATTGTTAGCTACTTTTGTGTTCCAATAATTCAACTTAAGCCAAAAACATGAAACTATTTATAACAGGAATAGGAACCGATGTCGGGAAAACCATCGCATCCGCCATCATCACCGAAGCGCTCCAAGCCGACTATTGGAAACCGATCCAAGCGGGAGATTTAAGCCAGTCAGACAGCCATAAAATCTCCAATTATATTTCAAATACAAAAACCATTGTTCATCCAAACAGTTACGCACTAAATACACCGGCAAGTCCGCATTATGCTGCGAGTTTGGATAATCTTGTCATCGACATCAAGAAAATAAAAGAACCCAAAACCCAAAACCATCTTGTTGTTGAAGGAGCCGGAGGAATCTTAGTTCCATTAAATGATAAAGATACCATCGCCGATCTCATTCAACCAGACTATAAAGTGATCGTCGTTTCACGGCACTATTTGGGGAGCATCAATCACACGTTGATGACCATTGAAGCACTCAAAAGCAGAAAAATCACCATCGCTGGAATCCTTTTCAACGGCGACGAGAATCCAGCGACCGAATCGATTATTCTCTCCAAAACCGGAGTCAAGAATTTAGGACGTATCGGAAATGAACCGTATTTCGACAAGAATGTCATCGCAGAATATGCCGATGCGTTTCGTGAGGTATTAGAAAAATTGTAGGCAGAAAAAAGAACCAAGAAGAAAGAACCAAGAGGAAAGAAGCTGAAGATGCTGTCTTGGTCCATGCCTCATAAATATAAAAACACAAGCCAAACACTAAAATTTGCAGAAAAAATGAATCTTACTTCTTGCAGCGAAGCGGTCTCAACTCCTTTATCTAAAACATGAACCTATCCGAAAAAGACCAGTTATACCATTGGCATCCTTACACGCAACACAAAACAACTGGCTTGCTTCCTGCAATTGTCAGAGGAGAAGGTGCCTTGCTTTGGGATGAAAATGGCAAAGAATATATCGACGCCATTGCATCGTGGTGGGTCAATCCTTATGGACATAGCAACAAATTTATCGCTGATGCGATTTACGAGCAACTCACGACTTTAGAACATGTCTTATTCGGCGGATTTACCAACAAACCAGCCGTTTTGCTATCGGAGCAATTGATGAAAATCTTGCCATCCAATCAAAAAAAGATTTTCTTTTCAGACAATGGTTCCACCGCTGTTGAAGTGGCGCTTAAAGCCGCCCTGCAATACTTTTACAATAAAGGTGAAAAACGAACTACAGTAATTGCATTCGAGGATGCCTTTCATGGCGACACGTTCGGAGCCATGGCGTCTAGTGGAATTACTTTTTTTACCGAGGCATTTCAAGGGTCGTTAATCGATGTGATTCGGATTCCAGTCCCAACCGAAGGAAATGAAAACAAAAGCAAAGAGGCCTTACAGCAAGCCATTCAATCCAATTCGTGCGCAGCCTTTATATTCGAACCACTCGTGCAAGGAGCAGCTGGAATGGTGATGTACGCGCCTGAAATCCTCGATGAATTAATGTCGATTTGTAAAGAAAATCATGTGTTCACCATTGCCGATGAAGTCATGACGGGTTTCGGAAAAACAGGAAAAACTTTTGCTTCGGATCATTTGACGCAACAACCCGACATGATGTGTCTTTCAAAAGCGCTAACTGGAGGAACGATTCCGATGGCAATTACGACATTCACGGCAGCAATCTTCGACGGGTTTTATGATGACGACACCAATAAAGCCTTGTTCCATGGGCATACATTTACCGCCAATCCAACAGGCTGCGCGGCAGCTTTAGCGAGTTTGCTATTGTTGCAGTCAGAAAGCATTCAAGCCGACATGAAGCGTGTCCACAAAAGCCATTTAGACTTTCAATCCAAAATAAAATCCCATCCCAAAGTAAAAACGACTCGCGTTCTGGGCGTCATTTTCGCATTAGAAATCGTTACCGAAAACCAGGAGAGTTATTACGGAACGATGCGTAACAAACTCTACAACTTCTTTATTGAAAACGGCATTATTCTGAGACCAGTCGGCAATATTGTCTACATTCTTCCGCCTTTTATTATATCGCAAAATCAACTAGAAAAAGTCTATCAAGTCGTCGAAAATGCACTAGAAATAGTGTAATTTTGGGAGCTACTTCCTGCTATCCGTTCCAATCTTTTTTGCTTGTCACCCCGAGCGCAGTCGAGGGGCTTTCTTTGGCAAAAAAGGATTTTCACTACTATCAGGGCTAGGCACTTGCATTTCAAACCAAAACGGAATTAAAATAGAACTATTTTGTTGCAACCCATTTCCATTACAGCCATTGCATCATTGTCTCCACTAGGGGACAATCCAAAGTCGATTTGGGAGCATTATTGCAATTCAAACCATTGTTTTGTTGAACAAGAGTTTGGAAGTTCAGTAGCGTTGGTAGCACCTTTACATTCAGATGCTAAAGCAATATTGGAGGCTTTAAGAAAGTCTGACCATAAATACAAGTTTCTAGACGATTCGGTTCTCATGGCAATAGCGGCTTCGCGATTAGCGATTGCACAAGCGGGCTGGGAAAAAGATGCTGAATTCGGAATCAATATCGGATCTTCTCGTGGCGCCACTTCCTTATTCGAAAAGCACCATCTTGAATTTCTAAAAACAGGCAAAGCACCAACATTAGCTTCTCCAACTACAACGTTAGGCAACATTTCATCCTGGGTTGCGCATGATTTACAATCGGATGGACCTGAAATTTCCCATTCTATAACTTGTTCAACAGCTTTGCACGCACTGCTTAATGGAGTAGCGTGGCTGCGTTCTGGCATGGCAGATAAATTTTTGGTTGGTGGTAGTGAAGCGCCATTAACAGATTTCACTGTTGCGCAAATGCAAGCGATGAAAATCTATGCAAAAGAAAATCAGCAATATCCTTGTCGAGCACTCGACTTAGCGAAGAAGCAAAACACCATGATATTAGGAGAAGGCGCATCGGTTTGTTGTTTGGAACTGGGCAAAAAAGAGAATTCGTTGGCTTATATAGAAGGCATTGGTTATGCAACGGAACTCTTAGAACATAACACTTCGATTTCTGCTGAAGCGACATGCTTTCAAAAGTCGATGCAAATGGCATTGGAAAGTGCAGATACAACTGATGTTGACGTGATTGTTATGCACGCTCCGGGCACCATCAAAGGGGATTTGTCTGAATACAACGCTATTCAAAAAGTTTTTGGAAATAACTTGCCTTTCCTTACGACGAATAAGTGGAAAATGGGACATACACTCGGCGCTTCGGGAATGTTGGGCATCGAAATGTCGTTATTGATGTTGCAACATCAACAGTTTATACCCGTTCCTTTTGCGGAAGTTCCAAATGAGAAAATAAAAATTCGAAAAATTTTAGTTAATGCGGTGGGTTTTGGAGGAAATGCGGTAAGTATTTTAGTTTCGATTTAACTGGTTGATTTTTCCAATTCTTTTACTTTTTCATACACCAATTGACTTTCAAATCCTTTACGAAGTAAATAGTCGCAGAACTTTTTGCGTTTTTTAAGTTCATTTTTTTCGGTGATATTCTCCCAAATTCGAGTAGATAGGCTTTCAAAACCGCTGAAATACTCCTCGGTTGAAATCTCAGCCAATGCCGTCTTAATAATTGTTTGTGAGATATTTCGTGCTTTTAGTTCGTTAATTATTCGAACGTTTCCCCAATGTTTTATTCGATGTTTTCCACGCGCGAAACTGCAAGCAAATCGTTCTTCGTTAAGAAACTGATTTTGAATTAAATAGACTACAATTTCGTCAATAGTAGGCGAATCGATTGACATACCTCTTAATTTCTGAACTACTTCCTGGTGACAACGTTCCTGATAAGCGCAAAAATGTTCTATTTTCTTTGTAATTGCTTCATTATTATTGGTTTGAATCATTGATAAACGCTAAGTTTTGTTAATAAAAGTAATATTAAGATAACACAAAAGTATTCAAATACTGATATTTAGATGTAAATTTGCATGTTGTTTTCTGTAAAATTAAAATTCATTCGAAATGAAAACTAAATTGGCACTTTTTGTTCTTTTTTTTAGTTGTAATGCTATCGGTCAATTGCTGCAATGGAATACGTTTGGAAACTCCGGAACTGAAACCACAGAACCAAGCGCAACAAATAATGCAAATATTGCAGCAGCAACGTTGAACTATGTTGGAAGTTTAGTGAATCCAGCAGGTAATTTGAATCGATTTGGCGGCAATAATTGGGCAATTGGAGCTTTATCTACTTCAAATTATATTCAATTTACAGTAACGCCAAACAGCGGTTTTTCCTTTTCTCCAACATCTTTTGTTTTTAGTTGGGATCGATCAGCAGGTGGTCCATCAAATGTTGCATTGCGTTCATCTGTGGATGGCTATGCATCTAACCTAGGAACAGTTGCGGTCGCTGCATCTTTAAATACGGGTT
>JBIKRP010000134.1:0-5906 GCA_044349145.1 Flavobacterium sp. | reverse complement strand
GGAAAATAATTATAGGAAGCGAAGTGTTTTTTTTGAAAAATACAATCAAATCATCTACGATTGCATTTTCAACACTGCTTCCTCCAACAAAAATATGTGTCGCTGGAGATTTGTTTATTTTTTCAGACAATGCTTCAATCTGTTGCAATTCGACTTTGTCGGGGTCAATAAGAATCGCCAATAACTTTTGGTTATTTGCCTTAGCATGAAGTATGTCTTGGTACAGGTTTTTCATTATTGTTGAAAGGCGTAAACGAGTGTAAAGCGCTCCACTTCCTCAAAAAATATATTGTAGTTCATATTTAGCGAACCAAACTTAAGTAAGGCAACAGACTGCATCATTTCAATGCTAAATGGAGCTACATGAATGTGGTCTTTGAAGCTTATTCCGACTTCGTTTCGTATTTTAAAAACCGCTTCTTTGGCACCCCAAATTACAGTCAATTGACGAATATAGTTCTTTTCGCTTACATCTTTTAAAAACTCAAACTCATGTTCTGCAAATTTATGAGCAATTGTGATAATTTTTTCTCTTTGCATTTCCAAATCGATTCCACAGTTTTGATCGCTCAAAATAATCGTTGAAAATTCGTGGGAATGAGAAATGGAAATGTGTCGACCATCATTCAAATGTGGTTTTCCGAATTCATCGTAGTACAAATCAAAATCGGTATAACCTTTTTCTTGCAGTAATTTCCGTACGCTCAGAAAACCGCATTGGTGTGAAACTGATTTCATCCCAGCCAAACGTGCTTTACTTTTTTCGTTTAAAATTACCTCTAAAAGCAATTGCTCGAGTGTTTCGGTAATTTTCCAAACTAAGATTTCGGTTTTAGAATTGTGAAGAATCGTTTTGAATAAAGGCATGAATGGATTAGTGATTTTTAGCCCCGATAGTCGCGGTTATCCTTTTTTGTTTTATAAGAAGCCCCTCGACTGCGCTCGGGGTGACAAAAAAACAAAAAAGATAGGAGCAGATAGCGGGAATAGCTTCTAAAAAATATTATTTTATTGATTTTTAAAACTTTAGACAAATCAACAACTCATAAATATTTACAAATGCTTTTTAAATATTAAGTTATTGTTTACTTTTGCACGAAATTTTATCAATACAAATATACTATAAATGAGTACTACAACTATGCCTTATGTGGCTTTCAAAGTAAAAGACATTTCTCTTGCGGCTTGGGGAAGAAAAGAAATTGAATTGGCAGAAGCTGAAATGCCAGGATTGATGGCACTTCGCGCGGAATACAAAAACGAACAGCCTTTGAAAGGTGCACGCATTGCTGGTTGTTTGCACATGACAATTCAAACGGCCGTTTTGATTGAAACTTTAATTGCTTTGGGTGCGGAAGTGACTTGGAGCTCGTGTAATATTTTCTCTACTCAAGATCAAGCTGCCGCTGCGATTGCTGCTGCTGGAATTCAAGTGTATGCTTGGAAAGGTTTGAATGAAGTAGATTTTGACTGGTGTATCGAGCAAACTTTGTTCTTTGGTGAAGACAGAAAACCTTTGAATATGATTTTGGATGATGGTGGTGATTTGACCAACATGGTTTTTGACCGTTTCCCGGAATTGGTTCCTGGAATCAAAGGATTGTCTGAAGAGACGACTACTGGTGTTCACAGATTATACGAAAGAATGAAAAACGGTACGTTGGTGATGCCTGCGATTAACGTTAATGACTCCGTAACTAAATCTAAATTTGACAACAAATATGGTTGTAAAGAATCTGCAGTAGATGCGGTTCGTCGTGCAACAGACATTATGTTGGCTGGAAAAAGAGTGGTTGTTTGCGGATACGGTGATGTGGGTAAAGGAACAGCAGCTTCTTTCAGAGGTGCTGGTTCTATTGTAACCGTGACTGAAATTGACCCAATTTGTGCGTTGCAAGCTGCAATGGACGGATTTGAAGTAAAGAAATTAAATACCGTTGTTGCCAATGCTGATATCATCATCACAACAACAGGAAATAAAGACATCGTTTTGGGAAGCCACTTCGAGCAAATGAAAGACAAAACCATTGTTTGTAATATTGGTCATTTCGACAATGAAATCGACATGGCTTGGTTGAACAAGAACCATGGTGCATCTAAAGTGGAAATCAAACCACAAGTAGACAAATATACGATTGCTGGAAAAGACATTCTTATCTTGGCTGAAGGTCGTTTGGTGAACTTAGGTTGTGCCACTGGACACCCAAGTTTTGTAATGAGTAATTCTTTCACCAATCAAACTTTAGCTCAAATTGAGTTGTGGAAAAACAGCGCGAACTACAACAACGAAGTGTATATGTTACCAAAACACTTAGATGAGAAAGTAGCAGCTTTACACTTAGCGAAGTTGGGCGTTGAATTGGAAACTTTAAGAGACGATCAAGCGGCTTATATTGGCGTTGACGTGAAAGGGCCATTTAAACCAGAATATTACAGATACTAGTTAATTGATAATTAACAATTAACAATTGATAATTAAAAAGCCCTTGCTGAAAAGTGAGGGCTTTTTATTTATATTTACTTTGATTTACTAACTACAAAATATTACTACTTTGAAAAAAATAACGCTATTCACTTTGTTTTTGATTGGGACGTATTCCTACTCACAAATCATCAATACCGCGCCGTATATCTTAACGGTAGATGAATTAAAACAATGGACATCATCTGGACCAACCGCATCAACGGATTTAATCGCAACGGTTAACCTCGCTCCGCGATTTACCAATGCCGCTACGCAATTTAATCCTGCCTTATCGAATGACATGAAAATTGCTTATTTGCCAGACGGAATGAACAATTTCGGAAATTATTTTGGCGAACAAAATCAATTTAATTTGTACAATTTTACGCACTGGGCATATATCGACAAATTGGTTTGGTTTGGTGGCACCGCTTCGCAAACGGTTCAATTGCCATCCTCACCATGGGTCAATGCGGCACACAAAAATGGCGTAAAGGTTTTCGGCAATGTGTTTTTTGCTCCGACTGTTTTTGGTGGCTCTACCGCTACCTTAACGAACTTCTTGGAACAGGATGGCGGCGGCAATTTTGTAGCCGTTCCCAAGATGATTGCCATGATGCAATATTATAATTTTGACGGCTGGTTTATCAATGAGGAAACGGCGACTAATGCCACAACTGCGGCCTTAATGCAAGATTTTGTCCGTGACTTAACGACACAAGCGGAAGCGTTAGGCAAAGAAGTGATGTGGTACGATGCGATGCGACTGAGTGGCGCCGTAGGTTGGCAAAACCGATTGAATGTAAACAACAGTCCATTCGTGCAAGACGATCAAGACGCCAACGGCACCTTTGAAACCAGAGTGAGCAGCAGCATCTTTATTAATTTTTTCTGGAGTGGCACCACTTATCCAACTGCCTCTAGAACCAGAGCCAATTTGATCGGACGTTCTTCTTATGACGTTTTTACTGGCGTTGATATTTGGCCGGGAAGAAATCAAAGTAATTTCGAAATCAACGGGAATACTTTTATGACCAATTTGCATGAAAATGCGACCACGCCTTTTACCTCGTTAGGAATTTTTGCGCCAAACTGCATTTATAACAATGCTGTTTACTCTAATTTTAATAATGACCCGTTAGATTACGCTTCTTTCTACAGTGCCGAAAATCGCATGTTTGCAGGTGATGACGGCAATCCTGGAATTGTAGACGCGAATGGATTTAAAGGGCTATCGAATTGGGTTCCGGAAACTTCAGTAATTTCCAGTTTGCCATTTTTAACCAATTTTTGCACCGGACATGGAACCAAAAAATTCGAGAATGGACTTCAAACCAGCGCTGCGAATTGGCACAATATGAATGAACAAGATATTCTACCCACATGGCAATTTGCCTTTTCCGAAAATGGGATTTTGACGGCAGAATGGGATTTTAACGACGCCTATTCTAAAGGCAATTCGTTGAAAATTTCAGGAAATCTACCCGCAGACACACCAATCGATTTGATGTTGTTTAAAACAAAGTTAAACATGTCTGGAGACGATTTACTTATTGATTTGATGTATAAAAGCACTCCCGGTAGTCCGAATTTAATAATTTTAGTGGTTTATGCAGATGAACCCAATCAAAAATATGAGCTCCCAATTACCGATGTTATTTCGGTTAATGGATGGTATTATGCCCAATCTGACGGACTTTTTCAAGGTGTTCCGGCACGAGAAATCGCCAAAATTGGTTTAAGAATTAAATCCATAACAGACATACCAAACTACCAAATCAATATTGGAGAGATCAATGTAGGAGAGGTATTTCTTTCAACCACGAGTCAATCTACTGACCACAATTTCGTAATTGTAAGTTATCCAAACGATAATATTGCTGCGGTACTTTTCAACATCAATTGGCCAAATTCAAACCAACTAAAATATACCGTAACTGACCTTCAAGGAAAAATTATTGCTGAAAACAACATCAACCTCAACAATACAACTACATATTCTTTTTCAACAAATGGTCTTGCCAAAGGAACCTACATTGTCAAGTTTACTGACGAAAGCAACAGGAGCGAAGTCCAGAAAATCATCATCAAATAAAACCCAATAAAAAACCCGACTCAAATGAATCGGGTTTTTTATTATAGAAATCTCAGTGATTATGCTTCGAATGGAAGGATAGAAACGTATGATTTGTTATCTTTTTTCTTTTGGAACTGAACCACTCCATCAACTCTTGCATGTAAAGTATGATCTTTACTAATGTAAACGTTTTCTCCTGGATTGTGTTTAGAACCTCTTTGTCTTACGATGATGTTCCCAGCAATAGCAGCTTGACCTCCATAAATCTTAACACCTAAACGTTTCGATTCTGATTCTCTACCATTCTTGGAACTACCGACACCTTTCTTGTGAGCCATGACGTATTAGTTTTAAATGTTAATTATTCTTCAGTTGTTGTTTCAGTTGCTTCTGCTTTCTTAGCAGTTGCTTTCTTTTTAGTACCAGTCGCGCTGATTCCTTCGATTACAATTTGAGTAAGATACTGTCTGTGACCGTTTCTCTTTTTGAATCCTTTTCTTCTTTTCTTTTTGAAAACGATTACTTTGTCTCCTTTTAAGTGTTGTAACACTTTGGCTTCTACTGAAGCACCTTCTATAGCTGGGGCGCCTAAAGTTACGCTTCCGTTATCGTCTAATAAAAGAACTTTGTCAAAAGAAACTTTTGAACCTTCTTCGTTAGTCAAACGGTGAACATAAACCTTTAAGTCTTTGCTTACTTTAAATTGTTGCCCTGCTATCTCTACGATTGCGTACATAACAATGATGTTTATTTGTTTATAAAATGGATGCAAATATACAACTAAATCCCATTCTCGCAACTAGTTGTGAAAAAAGTTTTTAATTTAAATTTTAGGGCGTGCCGGCGTTAGGAATAATGATGCCCGATGTAGCAAAAATCGCACGCCGTCGCGCTGTCCGCTATATCTTTTTATCCTTAACTCGTTTCCGGATCTCAACAAAACAGTTTAAATGATCTAAAGATACTGAACTCGTTTCAGGATAAAAAGGATGCCGCTTCCATCGCTCACGCAAACCTGCGTTACCATCAGTCAATTAATTTACTTTGAACTTTCCACCCTTGTCAAAAAAACTTACTTTTGACGCAACACAAGTTAAGAAACCGCTATCAAAAAGCACTTTAATTTCATTTCTATGAATAATACGCTATTCGCTTTATTTACTTTAGCCTTTGCCCATCTATCATCCGCGCAAAAAGTAGCTTTTGAAGAATTCACTTTAGACAATGGCCTTCATGTGATATTGCACCAAGACAAATCGGCTCCCGTCATCATTACTTCTGTCATGTATCATGTCGGAACCAAAAACGAAAAACCAAATCGAACAGGCTTTGCGCATTTCTTCGAACATCTCTTATTCGAAGGAA
>JBIKRP010000133.1:0-5936 GCA_044349145.1 Flavobacterium sp. | reverse complement strand
AAATTTGCTTTTGAATTACTTTCACTCTTGTACACCAAAACATCCTTTGTATAAAGAAAAAGACCAAACAAGATTAAATTGGCAAATATAATTATCAAAAAAACGATTACTGATTTGTACAGTAATCAGAATAATCACTTGTGTTTTTCTAATTATTTTTATTAAATTCGCATCCCTAAATAATTTTATGATTCTTATCACTTCTGTTTTAGTAATATTATTATGTTTGTTACTCTTATATAATAATTTTTCCAAAAATAAAAATTCAATCTACTTATGTGGTAGTTTAATTTTTATGTGTATTACTTCAATTCTACACCATTTTACTGTGATTGCTCCTAACCGATTTTGGATTGCCATCTTGGTGGGACATAGCATTCCTCTCGCATTTTTAACTGGTCCATTTCTATATCTTTATACCAGAAACACCCTAAGAATTTCGATGAGATTTAGCAAGTGGGATTATTTGCATTTTTTACCATTTGCAATCAGTTTAATTTCAATATTTCCATATTACTTTAGAGATTTTGATTCTAAACTTAGAATTGCTCAATTATTAATAAACGACCCCAATATTATCTTGAATGTAAACCTAAGTTGGTTATATCCAAGTAAAATAAACCTGCTTGTGAGACCTATATTTTTATTAGCATATGCATTGTTGGGCTTTGTTTTAGCATATCGCTTCCATAAGAAAAGGAATGATCTTCCTATCAAAGAAGAAAGTCGTATTGCAGTTAAATGGCTAATGGTAATAAATAGTATTGTCGTCTTAGTGTGCATTGGATATACTAATTTGACTATTTATTTTTATAGTCTCCCAAACATAGCTTCACGAGAACAAATAAATAGTTCACTACTGAGCTACATTTTGACTATGTTGTTTGCTCTAATTCCGATCTTGATACTTATTTTTCCAGAAATACTCTACGGAATGCATAAATTCAAAACGAGTTCAAAATCAAAAATTGTAATTCAGAAAGACAATCACGAATCTTTAGTAAGTACTTCAGCATTAATTTTAGATCTTATCAAGAAGGAAGAGAACTTAATAAATCCAGATTTTAACATTACGGATATCTGTAAAGCTCTAAATATTACCAGTCAAGATGTTAATTATTGTTTTACTACAATTTTAAATGTAAAATTCATAACACTAAAAAAGGAGTTACGGGTTGATCTTGCAAAAAAAGAGTTGATTAGCGGCAAACTTTTATCCCATTCGATGGAAGGCATTTGGACAAAATGTGGTTTTTCCTCTAAAACTAATTTTTTTGTCGCCTTTAAAGAAGTCACAGGCATGACACCTTTAGAATTTTCAAAAAAAATAAACAAAAATGGAATTACTGAGCAAATGGTTTGATCTTTGAAATATTTTGAAATGAATATCTAAGTTTAAATTCATCTTTTGCTTTCAATTAATTGCCGTATTCTTTTTTTTGTTTTGTCGTTTTATTTCTCTTATCGTTTTTACAAAAAACTTTACATCCGCCAACATTTCTTTTTTAACTTCAAATTTATGACGAACTGAATTTTTTTGATTAAGACATAATTCATAAGTTGTTTTCTTAACAAAAAATATTAAGATAAAACACAGCAAAGAAAATAATAAATAGGCTAGCTGAAATCTGCTGTTGGTTTCATAAAATGCAATGCACAAAGCCATTGTAAAAGTGAAAACCAAAATAAATGAAAAAAGGGAAATATAGGTTACTTTTTTTACCAATCTAATATTTGAAATTTCATTAAAGTAGAATTCTATGCGCTCTCCTTTTTTGAAGTCACCAACCGCTTTAGTTTCGAAAATGGTATAAAGAGGATTTGTTACTACTGTGTTTTCAAACTTATTTTCTTCGTGGTTCAATATATTCATGTAAATAAAATAATGCGCTTTGCGGGTGATTTATAAAAAAACAAAAGCCAGCATTAAAGCAAGCTGTTATATAAAAAGTCATGCTTTTTTGTAAAAGGTAATTCCTTCAACATTCTTAAATTTAACATCAAGATCAAATCTGCTATAGTTCATTTTATTTTCATTAATAAGTATAGTAAAAATGATTTTTTTTACCGAAAAAGAAACAATCAGTAGCATTAAAGAGACAATAGCAGTTATAATTTGAGAATAGATATCGCTTTGTAAAATTGCAAAGGCCATTAATAAAATAGCAAAAAAAATAGGAATTACAACGTTGAAATTTTGTATTTTAACATCAACAATTTCAAATTGCGATGAATTATTAGTGACAAAATAAGGTTTATCTCGCTTGTGAAGTATTACAACTCTTGATTGATAAATAGTATAGTGGATATTGAAAAACAATTTTTCAAATCTGTCTTTCGGGGTATTAACAAATAAGTTCATGATTAAAGAACAATAGATTTATAAGAAAATTTGGGTGTCATTAAAGTTCAAATTTTTAGTCAATCCGCCGAACTACACTAGTGCAACAAACAACTACATTCGATAGAAATCATTGGCGGCAAAAATACTATTGACACTGCAGTTAAGTATAAAAACATCAAGTTGGATTAGTACCGTTTTTGAATTTTAGAACTGATTTTGATGAGAAATGAGAAACTTAGAGCCATTTTAAGTGGAAAGAAAGGTGGTTTCTTAACTTTTAAAAACCATTTGGTGATAGTGCGAAATAAATTGGATCGCCTCGTCTTTGCCTTGTGAAATTAGAAAGCAACCTTGACCAACAAGATAAACTAATTCAGTTTATTATAGCGCAACGGGAAAAGTATAGAAAGAATCTGAGAATTAGTACAAAACAAAAAAGCCACTCATTGCTGAATGGCTTACTTAGTAGCGGGAACAGGACTCGAACCTGTGACCTTCGGGTTATGAGCCCGACGAGCTGCCTACTGCTCTATCCCGCGCTGTTTCGAGTGCAAATATACAACCTAAAATCATAACCGCAAGTTAATTTTACGAAAAATGTCAATATCTCAATCGATTGATTTAAAACGATATACGAATGGAAAGAACAAAAAACAAAAAACCACCAATTCCCATTGGTGGTTTTTAACCCATTAATTTAATTACAAAACAATTATTAACTATAAAAAAAACTTACTTTATTCTTCGTTGGTGAGTGCTGTATTTTTATCTAGCACTTTTAGGTTGACTGCCAATCCTTCTTGATTTAGCATTGTCATGTTGAGCGAATCCATTTTCGAAAGATTCTTTGAAACTGGTCCGTTAAACATATTGTAAGAGATGTTCATTTCTTTCAGTTTATACAACTTTTCTAGATTGAATGGAATTTGCCCTTCCATATTATTGTCGAACAAACTGAAGACCTCTAATTGAGTTAAGTTGGCAATTTCCGGCTCTAATCTACCGCCAAATTTATTGCTGTTTAGAAGCAAAATCTTGAGCGACTTCATTTGATACAATGACAACGGAAGACTTCCTTGCAATTCGTTATTGTAAACCGACAATTTTTTTAGCTTTTTTAGATTTCCTATTTCATTTGGTAATTGGCCTGAGAGTTTATTCATATACAAGTCAAGAAGGATCAATTCGTTAACTTCTCCTATTTTGGTTGGAATTGTTCCTGTCAATTTATTAAAAGAAACGTTCAATATCTTCAACATTTTCATGTTTCCAATTGATTCTGGAAGTACTCCAGAAATTGCATTTCTAGTTAATTTAAGTTTTTGAAGGTAGATCAGATTTCCTAATTCGTTTGGCAGTTCGCCCATCAAATTATTATTAGAGAGATCTAACGAAATCACTTTGCTATCACTAACTTTAACTCCGAACCATCTTTCAACTGGTTCTTCTAGATTCCATTTTGTTTTCCAATGGCTTCCGTTGGTGGCTATGTATAATTTAATTAGCGCATCTTTTTCTGGAAGTGAAACACTTGCCAAGATTGGTGTTGACAATACTATTGTCAAGACAATTAGGGTAAGTTTTTTCATAATCTTGAGTTTAAAATATAAATGTGATTTGAGTTGTTTTTGACATTTAGGTATTAATCTTCATTTGCATATGCTGAGTTTCTATCAACAACTGGCAAGTTAACAACCAATCCTTTTTCATTAATCATTGTCATATTAAGTGTGTCTAGTTTTGCTAAGTTTCTAGAAACCAACCCGCTAAACATATTGTATGAAATATTCATTTCTTTTAGATTGCTCAATTTTTCTAAATCGAATGGTACTTGACCGTCCATGTTATTTTCAAATAAGCTTAAGTTTTCAAGGGAAGTCATGTTTGCTACTTCTTTACTTAATCGACCGGTAAGTTTGTTACTGTTTAACAAAAGCACTTTCAAAGACTTCATGTCGTATATGGTCGTAGGAATATTACCGGTCAATTCATTATTGAATAAAGACAAGGTTTTGAGGTTTTTCAAGTTTCCTATTTCTGCTGGAAGTTCTCCTGAAAGTTGATTCATAAATATTTCTACTGAAATCAAAGCAGTTGCTTCACCAATTGAATTTGGAATTTTACCAGAAAACTTATTGAACGCTAGGTTCAAATTTTTCATTTTTTTCAAGTTACCAATCGAAGCTGGTATCAAACCTGAAATATCATTTTTGAATAGATTTAATTGTTGCAAATAAACTAGGTTACCGATTTCCGTTGGCAACTGTCCTATTAAATGATTGTTCGGAAGATTCAAAGCGATAACCTGATTATTTTGAATTTTAACGCCATACCAAGTCGTCTCAGAAGCCTTCAAATCCCATTTATTAGTCCACTGACTTCCATTGGTCGCTTTATACAATTTTACTAAAGCCTCTTTTTCCGAGTTAGAAATGTTTGCCATCATTGATGCTGTTGCAACAAAAGAAAGAAATAAGGTAGTAATCGTTTTCATAATGAGTGTTTTTACGTTTATTGATGGTGTAAACCTATGGTCATTATCGATAATGAGCAAATAAAATCGATAAACTACATCTTTTTTAATATTTTTACTATATTTTTCTTACAATAATTAAACTTTATTTTTGCAAAATCGACGAACAACATCATGACAAAAAATCCAAAATTTGTAAAATTCATATAAAAAAATAAGTACATTTGATTACCTAACCAATTAAACAAATCATAATGGAAATTAATTTTTTAGCATTATTAGTGGCAGCACTTTCGACTTTAGTAGTCGGATTTATTTGGTACAATCCTAAAGTTTTCGGAACTATTTGGATGAAAGAGTCAGGCATGACTGAAGAAAAAATGAAAGGATCGAATATGGCAATGATCTTCGGATTATCGTTTTTCTATGCTTTCTTACTTAGCTTTGTTCTACAAATGTTAGTTATACATCAATTTGGTGCAATAGGCATGGTTGGTGGCGACCCTACGATAGCAAAACCTTCCTTTGCCGAATTTATGTCAGACTACGGCAACGCGTTTCGCTCTTTCAAGCACGGGGCATTACACGGTTGTATAGCCGGAATATTTTTGGCATTACCCGTAATCGCGACAAATGCGCTATACGAAAGAAGAAGTTACAAGTATATTTTAGTAACGGCTGGCTTCTGGACTGTTTGCTTTACGATTATGGGAGCAATCATTTGCGGTTGGCAATAAACAATCTAATACAAAATGAAATCGCGTCTTACTTAGGACGCGATTTTTTTATGGGAGTGCATCAACGGCTACAGCCAAATCAAAATCTTTTTGCGTAATGCCATGGGCATCATGTGTCGTTAATCGGAGTTTTACTTTATTATAAGCATTGAACAATTCTGGATGATGGTTCAGTTTTTCAGCTATCGCTCCAACCTTATTGATAAAGAGCAATGCTTCTGCAAAATTCTTGAATGAATAATTCTTTTCTATTGCATTGTCAACATAACTCCAATTATTTAGAAGCTGTAGTTGTTTATTAATGCTGCTTTCGTTCATTGTAGTCATTTCTTTTTTTATAAAGTTAGGTTAAATTTAAAAGCGCTCGTAGAACTTTCTCTAA
>JBIKRP010000132.1:0-5977 GCA_044349145.1 Flavobacterium sp. | reverse complement strand
GAATCTGCAGTTTCGCCAGATTGCGAAATTGCGATGACTACGTCGCCTTTATTAATAATCGGATTTCTATATCTGAACTCTGATGCATATTCAACCTCAACAGGAATACGAGCAAACTCTTCGATAATATACTCTGCAACTAAACCAGCATGCCATGAAGTTCCGCACGCAATAATAAGGATACGTTGCGCATTAAGAAACTTCTCCAAATTATCTTCTACACCAGCCATTTGGATCATGCCTTGGTTCGCATGCAAACGTCCGCGGTAGGTGTCTTTGATTACGCTTGGTTGTTCGTAAATTTCCTTCAACATGAAATGGTCGTATCCGCCTTTTTCAATCTGTTCTAGATTCATTTGCAATTCCTGAACATAAGGATCTACAATTGTATCGTCTTTAATTTTTCTAATTTTTAATGGCTTATTCAATCGAACAATAGCCATTTCTTCATCCTCTAGATAAATGGCATTTGAAGTATACTCAATAAATGGTGATGCATCAGAAGCAATAAAAAATTCATCATTTCCCACACCAATTGCCAAAGGACTCCCTAGTCTGGCAACAATAATTTCGTCTGGATTATTTTTGTCAAAAACGCAAATTGCATAGGCACCTACCACTTGATTAAGCGCAACTTGTACTGCTTTCCCAAGTTTTAAATTTTCCTTGATTTGAACTTCCTCAATCAGATTTACCAATACCTCAGTGTCGGTGTCAGATTTAAAAGTATATCCCCTTTTAATCAACTCCTTTTTAAGCGGTTCGTAATTCTCAATAATACCATTATGGATTATTGCAAGGTTTCCAGAATTAGATAAATGTGGGTGGGAATTCACATCATTGGGAACACCATGAGTTGCCCAACGTGTATGACCCATTCCGATATTTCCTACCGTAATTCCGTCTTTCACTGCCTTTTCTTCCAAGTCAGAAACTTTGCCTTTTGTTTTTGACACTTTTAGATTAGCTCCATCATAAAGCATAATCCCAGCGCTGTCATAGCCTCTGTATTCTAATCTTTTTAATCCTTTAATAATAATAGGATAGGCCTCTCTAAATCCGATATAACCGACAATTCCACACATAAATTAGTTTTGTTTAGGTTTAGTAAAATAAATTTTTAGTCGTATTCTTTTATCTATTGGTACATTTTCTCCACTACCGTATAAAACTGTTCCCAAAGGATTCATAATAGAAGCGGATGGTATTTCATTTATATTATAAGTTGGGATGGCTGATTTTAATTTTTTGTTAGAAAAATCACCGATGTTTTCAGTTACCACTAATCCCAATTTCACGTTTGTAGAATCTGCATTTTGAATCAGTCCTCTCATATGATTAGTGATATTTAACTTGTAGTACGCCCCTCTTGAATCCGTCTTTTTAATAATACCACCAAAAACAGACTTAGAAAATTTAGGTTTTGACGAAGGAGAGTTTTGATCCGAGTAATAATCTACCAAAGGTCTTTTGTTATTGATATCATACAAATAAATCCTATTTGGCTCATTTCCCGCCGCACCCATCGCAGCATTATCTATAAAAAAGGTCAAACTAGCGTCATTGACCAGCCATTTATTAGCACGTAATTCTTCTAATTTATCCGCAATCCCATTGTTATCATTGTCAGGCCCAAAAAGATCAACTACTGCCATTGCTCCTTCTCCACCGCGCAGAACCAATCGGTCGGGATCAACTGGCGCAGGAGTCTCGTTTTGAAAAAACCCAACTGACTTGCCATTAAGATTTAAAACAAATGTTTTAAATTCACGCTCCGGCGTAGGGACCTCCGCTGTTGGGGCTGACTTAAATTGTTTATATTTAATCGTAATTTTTCCGCCTTTTATGTTGAGCATTGCCAAATTCCCTTCATTTGTTCCAGCGCTTTCAACTTGAAAATAAAGGCCTCTGAAATACTCTTTAAAAACATTATTATTTAGCAATTTCCCAGGCGGCGCATCAAGAATTTTTGATTTGAAAAAATTAATGTCCAAATCCAGTTTTAACCCAGGCGCTAAACGAACATCTGCAGGCTTAGGAACTTCATCTGTAGGTATTCCTAGCTCCACAATCTCAGCTGCACTGAAAACAAACTCATCGTTTTGACTCAAATCTTGAGCATTGTTGAGTTGAGCTCCCTTGACTAAATCAAATGCATCATTCTCGTTGCTATAATACCTTTGTATATCTTGTGTTGGACTTGTTGGATCGATATCTCTTATATAATACTTGGATTCGAAAACTCTGAGCTTCATCTTCGAATTCGCTTCTCCATAAATAGAATCTAACTTGTATGTACTAGCATTTTCTGCATTAGTAGACAATCTCGTGCTAAAATAAGGAACGTACAACACGACACTTTCAATTTCAGGATCCAAGGCCTCGTCGAAAGTTGGATTCACTGTATTTAACTGCAGCTGTATTGCGATGTTTGCTTTGGTGGTTCCAAAAACCGGATTTTTATAAATCCCAAGTGCATTAACCGCGAGATCAAGCGTTTCAACTGGGCCAGTATTTGCAGTAATTGCCTGTAAGTCATAAAATTCAGGTGTTCCTGTTTCAAAATTATCATTGCCAATAATGTCCGCTCCAATTTCATTTGAATCATCATCGCACGAGATAAAAAGAAAGACTAAAAGGGTCGAGAAAATTAATTTTATAAAAAACTTAGTGTTCATAATTTTTCGGAGGTTTTTATTATAGAACCGTATTTTTATAAAAATTAGTATACGCTTCTCCAAATTGATCTTTCGGGATGAAAGGTAAAAAAGGTTTGCCTGAGGATTCAATAAACTTTGTTAAACTGAGAGAAAGCGACTCTGAAGCTATTATAACTGCATCTGAATGAAGAATCGAAGTCATCAAAATGTTTTCATAATTTGGTGTTGCTAAACGTGCAATGGATTCTTCAGGAATTCCGTCAAATTTCACTTTATTAATCATTTCAATATCCAAGACACCTTCAAAAGACTGGCTATAAACTGACGTTACTATTTTGGTGTCTGCAAATAATGCTTCGTCTTTATAGTGATGCTTCATATATATTGGAAGCATTGAAGCCATCCAACCATGAACATGAATAATATCAGGTACCCAATTCAATTTTTTTACAGTTTCAACAACCCCTTTCGCAAAAAATATGGCGCGCTCATCATTGTCAGCGTAAAGCGCTCCTTCTTCGTCAGTAAAAGTGGCTTTTCTCTTAAAATACTCATCATTATCAATAAAGTAAACCTGAATTCTTTCTTTTGGAATTGAGGCCACTTTAATAATCAAAGGCATATCCAAATCGTTGACAACCAAATTCATTCCAGATAAGCGAATTACTTCATGCAACTGATGTCTTCTCTCATTAATGTTGCCGTATCGCGGCATAAAAATTCGAATCTGTCCGCCTTGATCATTAATCATTTTGGGGACATCGTAAGACATCAAAGAAACTTCATTCTCAGCCAAATAAGGCACCACTTCAGATGATACGTATAATATCCTCTTATCCTCCATATTGTATTTTACATTTAGTAATTGTCAACAAAAAACAGGCAAAATTACAAAATTTTACGCAGGTTTAAACTAAAATCTTAAGTTTGCAATCTATTTCAAGAATACTTTCATGAAAATTTTCGAGAAACAAGCCGAATTGAAGTCTTTTTTAAAGTCCATTTCCACCAAAAATTCCACGCTCGGCTTCGTTCCTACCATGGGCGCTTTGCATGATGGTCACTTGTCTTTACTTCGACAATCTATTGAAAGTAATACGATTTCCGTAATTAGCATTTTCGTCAATCCAACTCAATTTAATAATAGTGAAGATCTTGAAAAATATCCAAGAACTTTAGAGCACGATGTCGCTAAAGTCAAGACGGTTTCTGATTCAATTATTATTTATGCACCAACCGTAGATGACATCTATGAGGGCCATACAATTTCAGAACATTTTGATTTTGATGGATTAGAAAAACAGATGGAAGGTTCATTTCGCCCCGGACACTATGATGGTGTCGGAACCGTGGTCAAAAGACTTTTCGAAATAGTTCAGCCCACGAACGCTTACTTTGGCGAAAAGGATTTCCAACAATTGCAGGTAGTAAAAAAACTAGTAGAGAAGCTTAAGCTAAATGTAAACATCGTGCAATGCCCTATTTATAGAGAGAAAAACGGACTGGCAATGAGTTCCAGAAACGAACGTTTGACTGAAAATGAAAAAAAAGAAGCGGCTTTGATTTACAAAATTTTGAAAGCTTCACGCTCGAAATTCAAAAACAGTAGTGCAGCCTCAATCTCCAATTGGGTCGAAAAAACTTTGCAAAACCATAAACTCATTCGATTGGAGTATTTTCAAATTGCCGATGAAAACAGTTTACTGCCTTGTCTTCGGAAAAATAAGAATAGAAAATACCGCGCTTTCATAGCAGTATTCATCAATAATATTCGATTAATCGATACCATTTCCTTATAATTATCCTATGCAGATAGAAGTTGTTAAATCAAAAATACATCGCGTTACAGTAACAGGAGCAGATTTGAATTATATTGGCAGTATTACCATAGATGAAGTTCTAATGGAAGCATCCAACATTATTGAAGGGGAAAAAGTTTCTATTGTAAATATTAACAATGGCGAAAGATTCGACACTTATGCCATAAAAGGAAATCGAAACTCAGGCGATATTATTCTCAACGGCCCTGCAGCAAGAAAAGTTCAAAAAGGAGACGTAATTATTATCATGTCTTACGGTTTGCTTGAATTTGAAGAAGCAAAAAAATTCAAACCCTCCTTGGTTTTTCCAAACGAAAGTAATAACACGCTCACTTAGTCTTTCATGGCACTGAAAAAAAAATGGTTCAAGAAAAACACCGACTTTATTGACGATGAAGCATCTGATTCCGTTTCATTTTCTCAGTACATCAAAAGTCAAATCACAAAGTGGCTGTCAATTGTACTGCCCATTGCTTTGGGTTTCTTTCTAATTTTCTATACTTACAATAAATTTACTCCTGAACAAATTCTAGAAATTCAAGGTTATTTTAAAAATGCAGATTACGCGTATTTATTTATTGCTGCCGGAATTGCAGTTTTAGGAAACGCATCTCGCGCTTATCGTTGGAAGTTCTCACTTGAACATATGGGATATCCATCTTCCTTTCGAAATAATTTTATGGCAATTAGTATCGGTTACGTATTAAATTTGACGGTCCCAAAATCAGGAGAAGTTTCAAGAGCACTTATTGTAAAAAAGTATAATAATATTCCATTCGACAAAGGATTTGGTAGTATCGTAGCAGAAAGAATTGTTGATCTTTTCGTCTTACTTTTATTTATGTTGATTGCTGTTTTCTTGCAGTTCAATATCGTGAAGTCTTTTATTTTAGACAAAATTCCCTTAGATAAGCTATTGCTTTTTTCTGCGGCAAGTGCATTTTTAATTATTCTCTCGGTTTTGCTCTATTGTTATTCGAAATCGAAGTTTATTCTATCAATAAAGGAAAAGGTTTCAGGGTTAAAAGAAGGTATTTTTAGCATTCTTCACATGAAAAAAAAGGGCGCCTATCTTCTTCATACGGCACTTATTTGGCTATCGTATCTGTTGATGTTCAGCGTCGTTTTTTATGTTTTTCCGGAAACTAGCTCGCTAAGCTTTAGTGCGATAATTACATCTTTCGTTGTGGGTAGTATTGCAGTTGCATTTACGAACAGCGGCTTTGGTGCTTATCCTTTTATGATTTCAAAAATACTATCGGTTTATTCTATTTCAGAAACGACAGGAAATGCATTTGGATGGATTGTTTGGACCTCACAAATGTTGGTAGTACTAGCATTAGGTTTATTTTCGTTTTTATATTTACCTGTTTTTAATAGAAAGAATTAAATTCTTATCTTGCTACAAGTTTTGTAGAAGCGTAATCCTTACTCTAATGAAAAAAATAAGTTTCTTGCTATGCCTTTTTAGCACACTATTCGTTAACTCACAAAAAA
>JBIKRP010000131.1:0-5996 GCA_044349145.1 Flavobacterium sp. | reverse complement strand
TAGTTTTCATAAACTGCAAAAAAGGCTCATCCCAGATACCCCAAAAGCCATCAAACTCACTATCATCATTGAATTCGGTACGCCCATAATACTTATCGATTCCTAAAATATTCGCAAAACCTAAAAATCCCATCGATCCATTAGCAGCACCGTGAAAAAAAGAAGTTCCATAACCCAAACTTTCTAAAGTAGAAACCAAAGATTCTATTTTTTGTTTAGGATAGGGTGAAGAAGTAAAAGCGTCTTTAAAAGAAGGTATTCCCGCTAGAACCGAAGACATTCCATGGATAGATTGTCTTCCATTCGAGTACGCATTATTGTAAATCATGCTATGTTGCGCCAAGGAATCAAGAAAAGGTGTATGTGACTTAAAATCTTTGATATTGGATTTCTTATTTAGACATCCAAAATACTCACGTCCGTTGCTCTCTAGGATTACAACCACAACATTAGGCGTAGTTTGGGGATTGTTACGATACTGCTTTATTGGCTGTACTTTCTCGAGAATCAGTTGATTTGTAACACCCTCATAGTGAGGTTTAATAAAACTATTGCTTTTGAGCGTTCTTATAATTGCGAAAGGAGTATTCAAAACAATGTCAGCGTGTACAATATTAGTCACATGCCGGTTTGCATCTAGCAAGTTTATTGGGCGTGTAGATTTCTTAAAGTCACCTCCGCGAATTCCTCCAACAATAAGCGTTGAAATAAGTAGAAACATCAAAGTGGAAAAAGTAAAATAGGGCAAGTTTTTAACCGACACTACTTGCTTTACCGTAACTTTTTTGTAAAAATAAATCCATAACCAAGCGCATAGAAAAAAGAGGACAAATACATACCAAAAATCAACAATAAAACTCAGAAAAAGTTTGCTCAAATTGACTTCATGTTCAATTACATTCATGATGGCTGTTGTCGTTCGAGCATAAGTAAATTTATAATAAATTAAATCAACAAAATTAGTTGCATAAGCCAATAAATTCATTCCAAAATAAAGGAAGAAAAGGAATTTCTGATATCCTCGCGACGTATTATACTTGAAGGGTAAGATTGATAAAACGATAAACAAGAGGTTGACATACAAAATGGCAGTCGTATCGAATACCAAACCATAGTAACAAAGTTCAAAAAACTCGCTAATCGAATGCACTTTTAGTAGCTTTGCATTAAAAAGATAGAAAAAAATTCGAGCAATAAAATAGAAAAAATAGGCTAATAAAATTCGATAAGCCAGTACTTTATATTCGTTTAATCTTAAGTGCTGCATCATTGGAAATAGATATGGCGCAAAATTATCAAATTAAATGGAAGAAAACCCTTATCGTGCTATTTTAAGATAAAATTAATGGTCGCAATTCATCCCTTTTTTTGAGCGAAAGAAAATAACACAAAATATTAAATAAATTGATTATTTTGCATTTCCAAAATGAAAAAAAATGACACCAATTACACGTCTTTTTGATTTTCCATATCACCAATTGGAAAAGAATAATATTCCTGCAGCCTTAGTTACCAAATATGACGGTCAATGGGTTAAAACTTCTACGCAAGAATATATTGATCAATCCAATAAGATTTCGAGGGCTTTGCTGCGTTTGGGGATCCAAAAAGACGATAAAATCGCGGTCATTTCCTCCAGTAATAGGACAGAATGGAATATTATGGACATTGGTGTGCTTCAGGTTGGAGCTCAAAATGTGCCAATTTACCCCACTATTTCTGAAGAAGATTACGAATATATATTAAACCATTGTGAAGCTAAATATTGTTTTGTTTCAGATGATGAAGTACTTCGAAAAGTTAATTTGATTAAGAAAAACTTGAATAATCTCATAGAAGTTTATTCATTCAACGAGATTGAAGGATGCAAAAACTGGAAAGAGTTGTTACAGCTTGGCGAAGATGTCTCCAATCAAGATGTCGTAGAAGACCGAAAAAATCACGTCAAACCGGAAGATTTAGCCACCATCATTTATACTTCTGGAACAACTGGAAGACCAAAAGGCGTCATGCTTTCCCACCATAATATCGTTTCGAACGTACTTGACAGTTCGCCAAGAATTCCTTTTGAAGAAGGAACGAGTGTTGCGCTGAGCTTTCTACCCATTTGCCATATTTTTGAAAGGGTTATTTTGTATATCTACCAGTATTATTCGGTTTCCATCTACTTTGCCGAATCCCTCGAAAAACTTTCTGAAAATATAAAAGAAGTGAAGCCTACTGTCTTTTCCGTTGTGCCGAGACTTTTGGAAAAAGTATATGATAAAATCTATGCGAAAGGATCTGAGTTAACGGGAATCAAAAAGAAACTTTTCTTTTGGGCTGTCGATTTAGGACTGCGATACGAACCTTACGGCACCAACGGATTCTGGTACGAAACCCAATTGAAAATTGCTCGGAAACTCATTTTTAGTAAGTGGAAAGAAGGATTAGGCGGTAATTTAAACGTGATGGTTTCTGGAAGTGCAGCATTACAAGCACGGCTGGCACGAGTTTTCGCTGCTGCAGAAATGCCTGTTATGGAAGGTTATGGTTTGACCGAAACCTCGCCAGTTATATCGGTAAATTGTCAAAAAGATGGCGGCTTCCGAATAGGTACGGTAGGCAGAGTAATTCATAATGTCGAAGTCAAAATAGCGCCCGACGGTGAAATACTATGTAAAGGTCCAAATGTCATGATGGGCTATTATAAAGACGAAGTCTTAACCAATGAAGTTTTGAAAGACGGCTATTTCTTGACAGGTGACATTGGAGAAATAGATAGCGACGGATTTCTAAAAATTACCGATCGCAAAAAAGAAATGTTTAAAACGTCAGGAGGGAAATATATTGCTCCCCAAATTATTGAGAATGTAATGAAACAATCTCGGTTTATTGAACAAATAATGGTTATTGGTGACGGAGAAAAAATGCCAGCAGCGTTTATTCAACCTAGCTTTGATTTTATCGGTGAATGGGGGAAAATTCACGGAATCGAAGTGGGAAAAACCAATCAAGATATTATCTCGAATCCCAAAGTAATAGACCGTGTACAAGAAGAAATTGAGCGACTTAATGAAAAATTTGGGAGTTGGGAAAAAATCAAGCGATTTGAATTGACACCAGACGTATGGTCTATCGAGGGTGGACATTTAACGCCAACAATGAAATTAAAACGGAAAATAGTATTGGAAAAATACAAAGACTTATACAAGAAGATATACCCCAATTCCTAGAGGATAGCTTCGATTTTGAGTCCATTTTTCGGTGACAACAAATTTCACTTATTAACAAATCAGCAATTAAAAGGTTGATAATTAAATTATTATAAAAATAAGCACGCATTCAATTTTAATACTTTTATAATACTAACTATAAATTATTAAAATTATGAATGTAAAAAACTTTTTAATTTCAGGAATTGTGGGAGGACTAGTTAATTTCCTCTTAGGTTGGGTTTTGTATGGCATGTTGTTTAAAGATTTATATCCTCAAAATGAGAATATGAATTTAATGTTCATTTTTCTTGGTTGTATGACTTTTGGTTTATTTATCGCTTACATTTTTAGTAAGTGGGCACACATTACAAATCCTGTAACTGGAATGAAAGCAGGCGCAACAATCGGAATATTCAATAGCTTGTCTATGAATTTTTTTATGTACTCCGGAATGGAAGTTAATTATCAAAATATGGCACTCGACATAGCAATATCAACTTTTATTGGGACCATAATGGGCGCTGCTGTTGCTCTGACCTGCAATAAATTGAAGTAGTAATATTGAAATAGAAAAAAGAAACTCCTCAATTCGAGGAGTTTTTTTTTTCTCAATAACTGAACAGAAAAAAAACACTTATTTATTATGCGTGCATAGTATTTTTTATTATATTTGACTTTCAATTCGCAGTTTATGAAAGACAAAACTATTGATTATGTCCTAAGGGCAACCTGGCAAGCCGTCGCTAGAATGTATAATGAAGAAGCGACGAAATACGACGCAACAATGGCAACTGGATTTGCACTTTTAAGTTTAGACAGAGAAGACGGAACACCATCTACTGCCTTGGCTCCAAAAATGGGAATGGAAGCAACAAGTTTGACACGTACCTTAAAATCAATGGAGGATCGCGGTTTGATCATTCGAAAGAAAAATCCCAACGACGGACGTGGCATGCTCATCTACTTGACAGACTTTGGAAAGGAAAAAAGAGAACTATCACGCAATACAGTTTTAAAATTTAATGAATCGCTACGCAAAAATATACCCCAAGAAAAGCTACAACATTTTATCGAAGTAGCAGAATCCATTAACGAATTAATTCAAGAAAAAAACATATTTAATCACCCGAGCGCTCACGACCTAGCGCAGCAAATTGACAAATAAGAAATGAAAAGAACTATTAAAAAAGTTGCAGTAATTGGTTCCGGAATCATGGGCTCTGGAATTGCCTGCCATTTTGCTAATATTGGTGTTGAAGTACTTCTCCTAGATATTATTCCACGAGAACTTACCGAAACCGAAACAAAAAAAGGATTGACTTTAGAAGATAAAATGGTACGCAATCGTATTGTCAACGACCATCTGGCCAACGCGTTAAAATCGAAACCCTCTCCTATTTATCATCAGAAATTTGCAAGTCGAATTAAGACTGGTAACACCACAGATGATCTCGCTCAAATTGCTACTGCCGATTGGATCATCGAAGTTGTGGTTGAACGACTAGATATCAAAAAATCTGTTTTTGAACAAATTGAAAAATACAGAAAACCAGGAACATTAGTAACTTCAAACACTTCTGGAATTCCAATTCAATATATGAGTGAAGGAAGAAGTGAAGATTTTCAAAAGCACTTCTGCGGCACACACTTTTTCAATCCAGCGCGCTACTTGAAATTATTTGAAATTATTCCTGGACCTCAAACAACGCCTGAAGTTCTCGATTTCCTTACTAATTACGGATCTCAATTCTTAGGAAAAACATCTGTCGTTGCTAAAGATACGCCTGCGTTTATTGGCAATCGAATCGGTATTTTCGGCATTCAAAGCCTCTTTCATTTGGTGAAAGAAATGGGCCTAACAATCGAGGAAGTCGACAAATTAACCGGTCCAGTAATTGGCCGTCCAAAATCTGCAACGTTCCGAACAGTCGATGTAGTAGGTTTGGATACGTTGGTTCATGTGGCGAACGGAATTTATGACAATTGCCCGAATGATGAAGCGCATGAACTATTCAAAATGCCCGATTTCATTACAAAAATGATGGACAACAATTGGCTGGGAAGCAAAACCAACCAAGGATTTTATAAAAAAGTTGACAAAGATATCTTGTCTCTAGATTTAAATACACTCGAGTATAGACCGGCTAAAAAAGCATCATTTGCCACTTTAGAATTAACCAAAACCATCGACAAACCAATCGATCGCTTTAAAGTACTTGTAAAAGGAAAGGATAAAGCAGGTGAATTTTACAGAAAAAGTTTTGCTGGAATGTTTGCCTATGTCTCGAATAGAATTCCAGAAATCGCAGACGACTTATACAAAATTGACGATGCCATGAAAGCTGGTTTCGGCTGGGAGAATGGTCCATTCGAAATCTGGGATGCCATCGGAGTTACCCAAGGAATCGAAATCATGAAGGCTGAAAACTTATCACCGGCAGCATGGGTGTCTGATATGTTAGCTTCCGGAAATTCGAGTTTTTACACGGTCAAAGAAGGTGCAACTTATTGCTATTCCACCGCAACAAAATCTCAAGTAAAAGTGCCTGGTCAAGATGCCTTTATCATTTTGGATAACATTAGAGAAACCAAAAAAGTTTGGAGCAATAGCGGCGCAACAATTCAAGATTTGGGAGATGGTATTTTGAATCTCGAATTCCGATCAAAAATGAACACCATCGGTGGTGATGTTTTACAAGGCATCAACAAAGCCATTGACCTCGCAGAAAAAGAATACCAAGGATTGGTCATCGGAAATCAAGCCGCCAATTTTACCGTTGGTGCCAACATCGGAATGAT
>JBIKRP010000130.1:0-6004 GCA_044349145.1 Flavobacterium sp. | reverse complement strand
GAGGAAGCTAAAAAACTAGCGGAGAAAGCATTTGAAAACCCAGAAACAGCACTCGATGCAATTATTACCGAAGAACTGGGAATAGATAAAGAAGAATTAGGTGGTTCGGCATGGGAAGCGGCGATTGCTTCATTCATTTTATTTTCGATCGGAGCTATTATTCCGTTGTATCCGTTTATGATTTTTGACGGTCGAGAAGCAATTCTTCTAAGTTTAGGAAGTTCAGTTGTTGGATTATTTGGTATTGGCGCTGCGATTACTTTATTAACGGGTAAAAGCATTTGGTTTTCTGGATTTCGACAAGTAGCCTTTGGTTTAGCTGCTGCTGCGGTAACTTATGGTATTGGAACGCTTATTGGGGTTTCAATGGCGGGTTAATTCAATGGTATTTATATAATTCACACCTTTTCAACAGAAAATAAGAATTATCAGTTATTTATGAATCAAGAATGAATAATTTAGTACAACATAATCATTAAAAATAAAATCTTATGAACGACGCACACTGGCATTTAGTAGTCAACCATTTTCCAATTATCGGGACGATTTTTGGATTGGGAATTTTAATTTCGGGTTTGGTTTTGAAGAATAAGACCGCCGTAAATATTGCTTATATTCTATTTGTAATCTCGGCGATTTTTGGATTTGCATCAATGTACACAGGTGAAGGAGCAGAAGAAATGGTAGAGAATCTTCCTAATGTTGGAGATCAAATCATTCATGAACACGAAGAAATGGCTGAAAAATTAGCCATAGTACTCTACGTTTTGGGAACGTTTTCGATTGCTGGACTCGTACTTAATATGATGAACCATAGCAAAGCAAAATTCGTTACTTATATTGTCTTAATAATAAGTCTTGCTGCCGCATTTCTTGGCAAACAAACCGGAACTACTGGTGGTGAAGTGAGACATACTGAAATTAGAGCGAATGCTACTACTCAAGTTGGAGTACAACAAAGTGAAGGCGCCACAGAAGATGATGAGTAGATAATTCTAAACCCATGAAAAAACCCAAAATAAACAACGAAGCGATTTCCTCAGTTTATTTTGGGTTTTTTGTTTTCTAAAAAATGTTACCTATAATTTTAAAGCGAGCAAGATGAAAACCGGTGTTATACTAAAAAATATTATTCCTTTTCTTTCATGGTATGCAACGATGATTTTTGGTGCCATTTTTATTGATATTATTTTGCATTATTTCGGCCTTGTATATATTGGGAAATACCTAGGTTATTTGGGAACGTTCACCATTTTGATTTCTTTCTTGTACTCCTTGAACAAAAGAAAAATAATCAAATTTGGCACTCCAAAAGTGCTTTTAGATTACCACGAATATTTTGCTTTGTCAGGTTCGATAATGATTTTGGTGCATGCTGGAATTCACATCCATGCGATTTTACCTTGGTTAGCTATCGGAGCAATGCTCATCAATGTGGCGAGCGGATTGGTTGGAAAACACCTTTTGCAAGAAGCCAACAAAACGATGCGGGAAAGAAAATTAGAACTCAAAAATTCCGGTGTTACACCAGAAGAGATTTCAAAAGAGATTTTTTGGGACACTGTCAGTATGGATACGATGAAAAAATGGAGAACCATTCATTTGCCTATCACTTACTTTTTAGCCTTATTTTCCTTGATTCATATTGTATCAGTAATCTTATTTAACTGATGAAAACAAAGTATATTTTTCTGTTAATTACCATCGCCATTATTGCGATTATTGTTGTTTTTCCGCACCAAATGCTATCGCCTGGTAACTTATATGAAGCGCACTCCGATTTGAAGAACAATTGTTTAGCCTGCCATACAATGGGATCAGGAACGCCTAATGAAAGTTGCATAAGCTGTCACAAGGTTAATGAGATTGGAGTGAAATCGAAAACAGAAAGAACTTCTTCAATGAATCGATTGTCTTTTCATAAAGACTTAAATAACCAAAGTTGTATTTCTTGCCATTCAGATCATAAAGGACTAAATGCCCGCGCTGCGATCAATAAATTTGATCATATTTTATTATCCGAAACCACTCGCAACCAATGCATCAATTGCCACAAAAAACCAAATACTGATTTGCATCGTCAAGTATCCGTTTCCTGCGCCAGTTGTCATACCACCAGAAGTTGGGGTAGTGGTATTTCCTTCAATCACATGGCCATCAATGAAAAAATGAAAAATAATTGTGTGGCTTGCCATCAAAGCCCGAAAGATAATTTTCACTCCACCGCTACCAATTTGTGTAGTTCATGTCATGGTGTGAAACAATGGAAACCTTCAACGTTCAATCACAGTAGTTTCTTCGTCTTAGATCAGAATCACAATACCGATTGTAAGACTTGTCACACGCAAAACAATTTTAAAACCTATACTTGCTTTGGTTGCCATGAACATTCTGCTAATGCAACTCAAAACGAACATAGAGAAGAAGGAATTACTAACATAAACAATTGCGTGCGTTGTCACAAAAGCGCCAATGAAGATGAGATTACCATGGACAAAAAAGCCGTAATGGAATACAACAAATCCTCAAATAAAAGCAATAGAGAAAATGACGATGACTGATTAGACCAGCATCAGAATTAACAATTGAGCCACAAAGATCCTGAAAATGGTCACCAAAGGATAAACGGTAGCGTAAGATTGTGTTGGAATATCAGAATCTAAATACTTTGTACTGAAAGCCAAAGCAGCCGGATCGGTGTAAGTTCCGCTCATCAAACCAACGAGTTGATAAAAATTGAGTTTCATCACGTATCGTCCAATCAGTATCATAAATAATAGTGGGATAAGCGTAATAAAACAGCCATAATACATCCACAGCCAACCGTTAAAGTGAATGAAATTTGCATAGAACTTTTCGCCTGCATGAACTCCAACGGCTGCGAAAAACATACAAATGCCCATGTCTTTCATGAAATATACTGCACCATTGTTGATATAAGAGTGAATAACACCAACTCCGCCGTAACGGCTGATTACTAAGGCAGTAAGTAGCGGTCCTGCAGCAAATCCAAGCTTTATCGGCACTGGTAAAGTGGGAATAAATATCGGAATAGAGCCAATAATAATTCCAATGATTAGTCCTCCAAAAAGGGATAAAAAATCAGGTTCTAATAATTTTTTTTCGGAATTTCCAATAATATTTTCTGCTTCAGCAATGGCTTCTTTATTTCCGACGATTCTTAGTTTATCGCCATAATTCAAACGAAGATTAGGATGTGCCAATAATTCCATACTCGATCTAAAAACACGAGTTACTTTCAAATCAAATTTGTTGTAAAGGTCTAATTCTGCAAGGGTTTTATGTGTTGCTGATGCTTTGGTGACAAAAATATTTTTGGTAACAATATCTTGTTCGGATTCAATAAACAAATCGGTAGATTCTTTCCCGATTTTTGCTATGAATGCCTTGACATTTTTGGGAAGACCAACCACCATCAGGACGTCTTTCTTCATGATTTTAGTGTCTAAGGAAGGTGAAAAAACTATTGCTGAGCCACTATTTTTCAATCGAGAAATAATGATGTCGTGAATCTCTAATTCTTTAAAAATTTGATAGATGCTTTTTCCGACTACATCGGTGTTGGTCACTCTGCATTTGGTATGAATAATCGTGTTGTCATCGATGTCATTTTGAGAAAACAAACTCATTTTTTCTTTATTCAAGTCAATCTTCATCAGTGACTTAGACAATATAATTGACAGAATAATTCCCAAAACACCTAACGGATAAGTAATTGCATAAGCAATCGCGGGATCGTCAAAAACTTGATTTGGAAGTTGATTTTGAATTTCCTGCAACGTTGATTTTGCAGCTCCAAGTCCAGGAGTGTTGGTCACAGAACCAGACATCAAACCTACTGCATTTTCTATCGATATGTGCGTGATTTTAAATAGGAAGTAAGTGACCAGACCGCCCAAAAGAACCGTGGTTATGGCTAGTGCATTAAATCGTAAACCTTCTTTTTTAAAGGAAGAGAAAAACGATGGACCGACTTGAATTCCAATTCCATAAACAAATAGAATCAATCCAAAATCTCGAACGAAAACCAGTAAGTCAGCGTTCATTTTGTATCCTAAATGGCCTAATACAATTCCGACAAACAATACCGCTGAAACACCAAGTGAGATATTTCCCACACGCAATCTCCCCATAAAAAAACCAACGCTAATCGTCAGTAACAATACAATTAAGGATTGCGTGATATCGGGCGTTGTATTGGGAGAAAACAAAGTATAAAACCAGTTAAACATGAGGGTTGACTTTCAGATAAATTATCATCAACAAAATTAGGGATTACTTTATGTCTTTAGGTGATAATTATCATAATAATCATCCGCAAGCCCTTATAAATAAAGAAATCGTTTTCGTAACTTTTCGGTTTTTATGATAAATATCAGTTTAACTTTAAACTCTAAAACAGAACTTTGACTAAAGAAATTAAACCATTAAAAAGAATAGATATGAAAAACATTAGAGTTATCCAAGAATTACACAACCTAGGAATTACGGGCTATCATGAAGTTTCATACAATCCAACGTATGAAGAATTATTTCAAGCAGAAGTGTCACATCAACGCAAAGGTTACGAGAAAGGTGCATTGACAGATACTGGTGCGGTTGCTGTTAAAACTGGAATCTTCACGGGTCGTTCTCCAAAAGACCGATACATAGTTAAAGACGATATTACAAAAGACACCATTTATTGGGATGATAAAGTGAATTTCCCGACAACCAAAGAAGTTTGGGATGATTTAAAAAGTATCGTCTTAGAGCAACTTTCAACTTCTAAAAAATTATATGTGGTTGATGCCTTTTGCGGAACCAACGCCGATACGCGCTTGAAAGTTCGTTTTATTATGGAGGTAGCGTGGCAAGCGCATTTCGTTACTAATATGTTTATTCGACCTTCTATCTATGAATTGGAAACTTTCGGCGAACCAGATTTTGTCGTGATGAATGGCTCTAAAGCAACCAATCCGAATTGGAAAGAGCAAGGATTGAATTCTGAGAATTTCGTTCTATTTAATTTAACTGAAAAAATTCAAATTATTGGTGGAACTTGGTATGGTGGTGAAATGAAAAAAGGAATGTTTGCTATGATGAACTACTATTTGCCTTTACGTGGTATGGCTTCTATGCACTGCTCCGCTAATGTTGGCGAAAAAGGCGATGTTGCCATTTTCTTTGGTCTATCTGGAACAGGAAAAACGACGCTATCTGCCGATCCAAAACGCTATTTAATTGGTGACGACGAACATGGATGGGATGATAACGGGGTGTTTAATTATGAAGGAGGTTGTTATGCAAAAGTGATTGATTTGAGTGAAGACAACGAACCAGATATTTGGAAAGCCATCAAAAGAGATGCGCTGCTTGAGAACGTGATTGTCAATGAATATGGAGAAGTAGATTACTACGATCATTCAATAACTGAAAACTCTCGAGTGTCTTACCCGATTTATCATATCAACAAAATTGTTTTGCCTTCAAAAGCAGGTCATGCTAATAAAATAATTTACTTGTCTGCCGACGCCTTTGGAGTATTACCTCCAGTTTCCATTTTAGATGATGATCAAGCGCAATATCACTTTTTATGTGGATATACTTCTAAATTAGCTGGAACAGAACGTGGCATCACGGAGCCGCAACCTTCATTTTCTCCCGCTTTTGGGGAAGCATTCTTGACATTGCATCCGACGATGTATTCTAAAACATTGATTGGTAAGATGAAAGAACACGGTGCAAAAGCCTATCTCGTAAACACGGGGTGGAACGGAACAGGTAAAAGGATTTCACTAAAAAACACGAGAGCAATCATCGATGCCATTATCAATAGCGATATCGACAAAGCCCCAACAAACGAAATCCCGTTCTTGAATCTAACTTTCCCAACCGTTTTGCCTAATGTAAGCGAAGGAATTCTTGATCCGCGAGACACTTATAAAGACAAAGCTGATTGGGAGCGTAAAGCAAAAGATTTGGCAGCGCGTTACATCAAAAA
>JBIKRP010000129.1:0-6021 GCA_044349145.1 Flavobacterium sp. | reverse complement strand
AACCAAGGTACTGAAGTTAAGTATCCTAATTATAAAAAAGCCTTTCAAGAAAATGCTAGCTTAGTACAGGTGATAACAAAAATCAATGGATTGATGGCAGACCGTGGTTTTCCGCTCAAAGATATGGCGGCGGCAATCAAAACATTAGAGTCTGAAAGCGCAGAAAACGCTATGTTAAGTTCGAAATCAGGAGCCGGTGTCGCTGAAACTCCAATCGATAAATTGAAAAAGGTAGCAAAAGCAGATATCATCATTGAATTGACTTATACAATCAATGCAACTGGACCAAAGAAATCGGTTACTTTTACTTTGAAAGGCCTTGATGCTTATACCGACAAACAAGTCGCAAGTGCCACTGGTACAGGAGCTCCTTCGTTTTCTTCTGAATTACCAATCCTTTTAGAAGAAGCCGTTTTAGCTCACATCGATAATTTTAACGCGCAGCTTCAAAACCATTTCAACGACATGTTCGAAAATGGTCGCGAAATCATTGTTCGCATCAAGAAATTCGATTCTTGGGCTGACGATTTAGAAAAAGAATTTGATGGTAAAGAGCTAGGAACAATTATAGAAGATTGGATGACTGCGAATACCGTTAAAGGAAGATACAGTTTAAGTGACTCAACTGAAGGAATGCAATTGTACGAGCAAGTTAGAATTCCGCTCTATGATGCTTCTGGAAAAGCAACTGACGCAAGAGGTTTCGTAAAAGGACTGCAAACTTTCTTGAAAAACGCACCTTATAGTATTCCAAATAAATTAATGATGAAAGGTTTAGGGCAGGCAGTTATTGTTCTAGGTGAAAAATAAAAATTAAGACACATGAAAAATCTAATCACAAAAATCGCTTTCTGTTTGATTACAGCATTGGGATTTGCTAACTTGACATTGGCGCAGGAATCGTCTACTAGTGCTGGTTCGCTAGGTAGAAT
The DNA here is from genome assembly GCA_044349145.1 of Flavobacterium sp. Taxonomy (GTDB): domain Bacteria; phylum Bacteroidota; class Bacteroidia; order Flavobacteriales; family Flavobacteriaceae; genus Flavobacterium. The sequence continues at coordinate 5,089 of JBIKRP010000129.1, read as the reverse complement.
TACCATTACACCCTATATCCCTGAACAGATAGAAGGTTTGCCTGCTGGCGCTGCCAATATGTTATCTAACAAGTTGAATCAACTTGTCTCTGCTAATGGAATTTCTGGATCAGGATATCTTTCAAGATTCATTATTACACCAAACATTGATGTGGCTACAAAAGACATTCTAGCAACAGCGCCTCCGATGACTGCATTAACTCTAAATGTAAACTTATACATTGGAGATGGATTTGACGGAAAAAAATATGCAAGTCACACAGTTACTGTAAAGGGTGTAGGTATCAATGAAAACAAAGCGTATATGGATGCCATCAAAAATATTAAACCAAACGATGCTGGTGTTCAAAGTTTTATTGCAAGTGGCAAAACTAAAATCATTGACTTCTACAATGCACGTTGCACACAAATTATCAATGAGGCAAATGGTCTAGCCACTCAATTCAAATATGAAGAGGCCATGTTTAAATTGACCTCTATTCCTGAAGAATGTACGGAATGTTATAACAAAACACTAACTGTAATTGGACCAATGTTCAAGAAGTTAATTGAAAGAGATTGTAAAGTGAAAATGGCTGATGCTAATAGTAAATGGAATGCAAATCAATCATGGGAAACTGCCAATGAAGTCGGGGCAATCTTGGCCTCAATAGATCCTGAAGCATCATGCTACAAAGATGCGAAAGCCCTTAATGATAAAATTGGCAAACGTGTTTTAGAGATTGACAAACGAGAATGGAACTACAAATTAGAAACAGAAGTTAATCTTAAAAGAGATGCAATAAAAGCATGGAGAGATGTGGGTGTTGCCTTTGGTAATGGTCAGCCAAAAACCCAAGTTTATAATATTATTGGTTGGGGTCGTTAATCGATTCTGCCAGAAAAAAACCTCGTTTCTTTACTGACTCGAGGTTTTTTTTTAAGTAAAAATAATTCTTACTTTCAATAAAATTAAACATGTTTAAATCAAAGAAAGACATTGTATATGTTGTACTCGCAGGTATATTTATTACTAATGCGATTGTGGCTGAATTAATTGGCGGAAAACTTATCCATGTTGGTGATGCGGTGATGAGCATCGGAATTCTTCCGTGGCCCATTGTATTTATTACTACAGATCTAATCAATGAATACTTTGGAGAAAAAGGGGTCAAAAAGCTCTCGTTGATCACTGCCGCTTTGATTGCTTATTGTTTTGTATTGCTTTACGTTGCTTTAAAAATCCCTGCTGTTCAGGGAGAAAATCTGATTACTGATAGCCAATTCACGGCAGTGTTTGGTCAAAGTATGTGGATTATTGTCGGAAGTATTACTGCATTTTTGGTTTCACAACTCATCGACGTCACGATTTTTCACTTTGTTAAAAACAGAACGGGCAACAAGTTGATCTGGTTAAGAAGCACCGGATCTACAGTAATATCGCAACTTTTTGACAGTTTCATTGTGCTCGGAATTGCCTTTTGGATGACAGGGAAAATGACAACGGATGTTTTTATTGTGTCAGCGTTTACTGGGTATTTTGTGAAATTGATCATCGCTATTTTACTGACTCCGCTAATTTATCTTGGACATTACCTCATCGGAAAATATATAAACAGCTAATTAACATGGACTCAAAGATAAGATGTGCTTGGTGTGAAAAAGATGATTTATATCGAGATTACCACGATAACGAGTGGGGAAATCCAGTATATGACGATGCCACGCTATTTGAATTTTTAGTCTTAGAAACTTTCCAAGCTGGTCTGAGTTGGCACACCATTTTGCGTAAAAGAGAAAACTTCCGCAGTGCATTTGACCAATTCGATTATCAAAAAGTAGCACAATATGACGAAGACAAAGTGCAACAATTGTTACTCGATCCCGGAATTATTCGGAATCAACTAAAAATCCGAGGCACCATTTCTAATGCTATTGCTTTTATGAAAGTACAAGAAGAATTTGGAAGTTTCTCTAAGTACATTTGGGCTTTTGTCGACCACAAGCCCATCGTAAATCAACTCAAATCTTTGAGGGACATTCAAGCTACTACTTCCATTTCAGATTCAATTAGCAAAGATCTAAAGAAAAGAGGCTTTAAATTTGTGGGGCCCACAGTCGTCTACGCACATATGCAAGCCGCCGGAATGGTCAATGATCACGTGGCTGACTGCTGGAAAAGAAATCAATAACTTAGACTGCAATTCCGTTATAAACAACCACTCCTTTGACAATGTTCAACCCTTTGTAAAGATCCTTGTTCATATCCGTTGCCTTTTCCCATCCTAGATTAGCCAATTTCAAGACATAAGGCAAAGTGACGTTCGTTAAAGCTAAAGTAGAAGTATACGGAACAGCTCCAGGCATATTGGTCACGCAATAATGCACCACATCATCAATAATATAGGTTGGGTTTTCATGAGTCGTAGGTTTTGTGGTTTCAAAACAACCGCCTTGATCAACAGCGACATCCACCATTACCGTTCCAGGGTGCATTAGTTTCAACATATCTTTGGTGATCAACTTCGGTGCTTTTCCTCCTGTTACAAGTACCGCACCTACAATCAAATCATGATCTTTGATGTGACGTCGGATATTGTACTCGCTTGAAAATTCAGTCACAACATGACTTGGCATGACATCATTTACATATCGAAGTCGCTTCATATTAATATCTAAAATTGTCACATGAGCGCCGAGACCAGCAGCCATTTTCGCAGCTTGTATTCCAACTACACCAGCGCCTAAAACCAGAACACGTCCCGGAGGAACACCTGGTACTCCGCCGAGCAAAATACCTCTTCCCTTGATCGGTTTTTCTAGATATTTGGCTCCTTGTTGAATAGCCATCCGACCTGCAACCTCTGACATTGGAGTCAATAAGGGTAACGTGCCATCTTCATCTTCGACGGTTTCGTATGCAATGCAAATCGCCTTTGAAGCAATCATTGCTGTAGTTAGTTCTTTACTTGAGGCAAAATGGAAATAAGTGAATAGTATTTGATTAGGTCGAATTAAAGCATATTCCTCAGCGATTGGCTCTTTGACCTTAACAATCATATCGCAATTCGCATAGATTTCTGCATTAGTCGAAAACAATTCCGCTCCCGCACTTTCATAATCTTCATCAGAAAAACCACTTCCAATGCCAGCGCCATTTTGTATATATACCGAGTGATGGTTTTTTACCAATTCAAAAACGCCTGCTGGAGTTAATCCAACTCTGCTTTAATTATTTTTAATTTCTTTAGGAACCCCTATTTTCATGATGTATACGTTAATAATTTTAATCAAATATACTTCGCGACGGTATAAAAAATGGGGTTGATTGTAAAAATTTGTAATTAAACAGTCATTTTTATGACTTTGATAAAATCATCTCTGTTTATTTCACGACATCCTAAACTGGCGAGGTGTTCATTATAAACTTGACAATCCAACAATTGATATTGATTTGACTTTAAATGGTTCACTAACGAAACAAACGCCACTTTCGACGCATTAGAAACCCGAGAAAACATACTTTCACCGCAGAAGACCTGTCCTAAATCAACACCGTACAAACCGCCAACCAATACTTCATCTTGCCAAACTTCAACCGACATAGCGTGACCCAGTTCGTGCAGTTTTTCGTACGCGCTAATCATTTGTTCGGAAATCCATGTGCCGTCTTGCCCCGGCCGAACAATCTTTTGACAATTTCTAATAACGGCAGAAAAATTTTGATTAAAAGTCACATTGAAAACATTCCGATTTAATAGGCTTCTCATGCTTTTTGAGACTTTAATCTCGTCTAAATACAACACCATTCTCGGATTAGGTGACCACCATATGATGGGCTCGTCAATATTGAACCACGGAAAAATACCGCTCCGATATGCCAACAGCAAACGCTCTGGAGACAAGTCGCCACCGAATGCAAGTATTCCTTCTGTTGAAGCAGAATCAACTGGCGGGAAATACAACTCATTTGTTAAGCGATACATAATTGAATCGAATTAAGACAATGTACTAAACAAAAAATCAGAAACTAGCGCATACTAATCTCTGATTTTGGTTTTTTTTTATTTGACTACTTACTCCTTTACTTTAGAATGGCAAGTCATCATGTTCTTCTTCTGTAAAGCTTGTTGCCGGTTCAAATGCTTCAGCAGCTGGCATTGGTGGCGCAGAGGTAACTGGCGCTTCCGCTTGTAACTTAGCAATTCTCCAGCCTTGAATTGTATTAAAGTAAACCGTTTCTCCTTGTGGATTAACCCATTCTCTACCTCTCAAATTGATGTCAATTTTAACCGCATCTCCAACATTAAAGTTATTCAACAAATCACATTTATCTTGAACAAATTGTACTAATATGTGTTGCGGATATTGTTCGTCTGTAGTAACGACAACGTCTCTTTTTTTGAATCCAGATGACCCTACTTCTTTCGTAGTATCCACCATTTTAATTTTTCCTGTAACTTCCATCTTCTAAATTTTTAGTGTTTATTATTCTTTTGAAACTGAATTAGCTAACAGTACTTTCCAAGCAGAAAGCACGTCGTTTTGGTTTAAATATTCTTTTGCTTTAAGATGAATTTTCATGTCGTCATCTGCGCTCAAAACACCTTTAACAGCAAAATTCTTCTCAACAAATATAGCAACTTCTTGACTTGTAGGCAAGGCTTCAATATTGCCCAACATCCCAAGATCATTCCCGTCAAAAACGCTGCTTTTCTTGATAAAATTTGGAATAGCATCAACTCCTATTCCTAGGTTTGCTATAGGTTTTGGCACTTCAAACAATCCCTGATTTGAGCGAGAATACCAGTTGTTTCCCAACCTTGATACCAAATCAATTTTATGCTGATCAATGGCGCCATTTTCGTCTAGTATTCTCTCGTCAATATGAATTTTGAGCACTTCGCAGATAACTAAATTTCCCGCACCGCCACCTGTTCCTAAAGGAATAATTTGATTGACTTTACATTCAAATTGAACCGGAGATTCTTTGACGCGATATGGTTTTACAATATCAGACGGGATTTGCGTCAATCCAGACTTTAGAAACTCGTTTACACCATCTGCGTACTCTGTGCTTGATAATGAAGCTTGTTGAACTATATCAAAA
>JBIKRP010000128.1:0-6045 GCA_044349145.1 Flavobacterium sp. | reverse complement strand
TTTAAGGTTTCTGCCTAGTCCGTCGTAGTCTAGACCAAAGCCGACGATAAATTTGTTTGGAATTCGGATTCCTACATAATCTAATTTAATGTCTTTTTTGTAGACGTCAGGTTTTAGAAACAAAGTCGCAATTTTGAGGTGTTTTACTTTTTGCTCTTTGAAAATAGCTTTCAATTCTTCGACAGTATTGCCGGTATCGACAATATCTTCAACGATTACCACTGTTTTGCCTTCAAGATTTTGATTAAGACCGATAAGTTGTTTCACTTCATTGGAAGATTCCGTTCCTTCATAAGAAGCCATTTTTACGAAAGATACTTCGCACATGCCTCTGTAATGCTTCATCAAATCAGACAAAACCATAAAAGAGCCATTCAAAACACCCACAAAAACTGGCACATCATCAAAAAAATCATCATCCATTTGCTTGGCCATATTGGTGATGGCAAATTCAATTTCTTCACTTGAAATAAAAGGCACAAAATGTTTATCGTGGAGTTGTATCATTTTTTTAATTTTATAAGGTGCAAATTTAGTAAAGTATTCAGTAGTAAATTGTACGTGAACAGACCTTTTTTACAAAATAACTATATTTAGAAAATGAATTTGGATTTACTTCAACAATTAGCACATTGTTCCGCACATCGAAAACCAAGAGAGCGGCTTCGTGATTTTGTAATGAAAAGACCTGAGGTTTTTCCAGATCTTTTAAAAATGGCATTTGATGTTGACTACAAGTATCATTTTAAAGCTTGTTGGATTGTGGAATTCGTTGCCGACACGCGACTCGAATGGTTCCAAGAACACCTTGATTTGTTTTGTAATTGTCTACCCAATCTGAAAGACGAAAGCGGAATTCGTCCCATTGCAAAAGTAGTAATGATGATTGTTAATGCGCACTTCAGCAAAAAAACAAATCGTATCACATTATCTGAAAACCAGTTAGAAAAACTTGCTGAAGCTTGTTTTGATTGGTTGATTTCATATATAAAAGTCGCTGCAAAAGCTTACTCCATAAGAGCCTTGTATGTTTTAGGAAAAAAGTACGATTGGATTCATCCCGAATTGAAAATAATTTTAGAAAAAGATTATCAAAGTCATAGCGCAGCATACAAAGCGGTAGCGCGTGAGATCTTGAAAAAAATAAATTTATAAAGAAAATATTCTTCATTTGTTGATAAACAATTAAAAAATATTCAACTTAACAGATTGATTTTCAATTAAAATACTAATTTTATAATCCTAACCTACATACTTTTTCTATGGCCTCATTAAATCCTAACACCAATTCGCTCGGAAGTGCTTTTGCGAAACACCTATTAAAACGAGCTACTTTTTGTTACACCAAACCACTGGTCGACCAATTCGCCGCATTGACGCCGCAACAAGCGTTAGATTTGTTGTTGCAAGACAGTCCATTGGTTCTACAAACACCATACGATCCTTTGCCAACGGCTGCTCCAGATGGTTTTTGGACGGAATCGACTGCCTTGCCAAGTACGTTTAATGCGCAAGCTAGAAAAGCGTCCCTAGTTTCTGGTTGGTGGTGGTATAATGCGATAAACACCCCAACGTTAAAATACAAATTATCTCATTTTCTGACGACAAGATTTACAGTTGAAAAATCAAACGGCGCGGGCAGCTCGACCGAATTTTACGATCATATTCGACTGCATTTGTTCTACGCCTTTGGAAATTATAAAACGTTGGCAAAAAAAATCACACTAGACAATTCAATGCTACTGTATTTAAATAACACCGCCAACAACAAAAATTCGCCCAATGAAAATTACGCGAGAGAATTTTTGGAGCTTTTTACTCTTGGCAAAGGACCGCAAATTGCACCAGGCAACTACACCAATTATACGGAAGCAGATATCGTTGAAGCGGCGCGAGTCTTGACTGGTTTTAAACGCAAAAATGATCGATCAGTTATTGATCCAGTCACTGGAATTCCGAAAGGTTACAACGTATTTTCCCAGCACAATCTGAATCCGAAAGTATTTAGTAGCGCTTTCAATAACACTATAATCAATGCCGCCACTAGCGACATTTTGATGGATGTGGAATTGAATAACTTTGTCGAAATGGTTTTCAATCAAATCGCAACTGCAAAAAATATTTGCCGTAAACTCTACATCTATTTTGTCAAAGGAAACATTACTACTGAAGTCGAAACAGATATTATTACACCTTTAGCACAATTCCTATACAATAGCAATTATGAATTGGCGCCCACGGTCCGGAAATTATTAGAAAGTCAACATTTTTACGACTTAGATGACAGCAACGCTACAGACGAAACAATTGGAGCAATTATAAAGTCGCCACTGCAACAAGTTTCTGAAATTTGTACCTATTTGCAAGCGACAATACCTGATCCGACGACCGATCCTTTGAATTTCTACAATCAGTTTTGGCATAAATTTGTACATGATACTTTTTTAACGGGATCGAACATGATTTTGTTTGACCCAGAAAATGTAGCAGGGCATTTGGCTTATTATCAAGCGCCGGAATTTGATAGAAGTTGGGTTTCATCTTCCACACTGATTGCTCGTTATCGTCTTGGCGAATCCTTGTTAGATGGTGTAAATCGCATCAGTGGCAATGCAAACACAGCAGCAAAAATTAATATTTCTTCCGTAATTCAGAATGGAGGATTAATTTCAGACGCTTCCGATCCAGTAGCATTAACGACTGAATTGTGTAATGCGATTTTTGCGCAGAATCCTAATACTGATCGGATCGCGTATTTCATGAATTCCTTCCTATTGCAAGGTTCAGTCAATTACTATTGGACCGACGCTTGGAATACCTACTTGTCAAGCGCCAATAATTCGGTCGTTGAACCCCGACTCAAATTGTTGCTGACAAAATTATTGAGCTCCCCAGAATCGCAAATATTTTAACTTAACCTAGAGATTGATTTTCATTCTCATTTTTTAAATCTACAAAAATGAAAAGAAGAAACTTTATAAAACTAACCTCAACAGCGAGTGTCTTGTCGCTTTTACCCACCGAGGTTTTTGCGCTTTTCCAGTCGGCCGGAATGAGTACATGCCCCGATATTAATGGAAAAAAAATAGTCTTAATTCAATTGGCAGGTGCGAATGATGGAATCAATACCGTAGTTCCTTTAAACCAATACGATACCTACGCGGCTTTGCGTCCTACTATCAAACTTGATAACACAGGCGTCAATAGCGTCATCAATTTAGACAGCACGTTAGCGCTGGAGAATCAAGTAGGATTACATCCTTCGCTAGTTGGTTTCAAAAATCTATATGACAGTGGTTTGATGCGTTTGGTGCAAGGTGTGGGTTATCCAAGTCAAGATAAATCCCATTTCAAATCCACCGACTTATGGCTTACAGGCGGCGACGGAACTCAAGCCAACAATTTCTTAGACAGCGGTTGGATTGGTCGATTTTTAGAAAATTATTATGCGAATTTCTTAACTGCCAATTTTCCGCTCGGAATACAATTGGGAAGCAGTGAAAACTCTTTAGGATTTCACGGCGAAGTAGAACATGGTATGTCTTTAAATATTAATGGACAAGATCCCGCAGGTTTTTATTCTGTCGTTAATGGGCTTGGCGGCCCTGCTCCTAGCGTAATTCCTGACTCTGAATATGGTGATTTGATTCAGTTTATTCTTGCCAATGATACCTCAACGAACACTTATGCACAAACGATTTCTGCGGCTTTCAATGCGGGAACCAATAGCGTTACTTATGCAAATACAAGTTTGTCCAATCAACTAAAAACTGTCGCAAGATTCATCTCGGGCGGCTTACAAACGAAAGTGTACTTGGTAAAAATTGGCGGTTTCGACACGCATAATTTACAAGTCGCTGCAACTGCGACGCCACATTTAGGAACACATGCCGATTTGATGACACAAATTTCTGCTGCTGTTTCAAGTTTTATTACCGACTTAAACAATCAAAGCGTTGGCAACGATGTTATTGCGGTTACTTTTTCAGAATTCGGAAGAAAAGCTGGAGAAAACGGAGGATTAGGTACGGACCATGGAGAAATTGCACCCATGTTTGTTTTTGGAAGTTCCGTTACTCCGGGAGTTTCCGGAACCAATATCAATTTGAGCGAAGCCGTTTCGACCAATAATTTTCAAGTACAAACTGTGCAACATGACTATCGTCGGGTATTTGCAACGATTTTGCAAGATTGGCTTGGCGCTGGCAATTCTGTTTTGGACTTAACTTTCTACGATAATTCGAACGCAACTGGATTTGCAGGAAACAAAGTAAACCAACTCATCAATTCCGCCAATACGGTTCCTCCATCTTGCTATTCTGACGGCGCTTTGAGTTCAGCTACTCCTTATGCTCCAGATGAATTAATTGTTTATTCAAATCCAAGATCAGAGACATTCACGATTCATGCTTTAGAGAACATCAATGCTGTTGCTATCTACAGCATCGACGGGCGCTTTATGGGAAAATTTACTAATCCGCTATCGACCAACAACTATAGTATTCCAGTACATCAGCTTTCCGTTGGTGTCTATACGCTTGTCATCAACACCAATCAAGGTAATCACACTAAAAAAATAATTGTAAGACGCTAAAGTCAAAATAACTCCTGATTTTGCCAATTATTAATTATCATCCGAGCAAATTTATTTGCGAATTGGCGGAGCAATTATTAATTGATAGTTATCTTTGCGCAAACAAGTCAACAAAATGAACTTCTTTTCTTCCGATTTTAAATTAGGCATCCTCGGTGGCGGACAATTGGGCAAAATGCTGCTGTCGGAAACACGGAAATGGGACATTAAAACTTTCGTACTCGACCCAAGTGCAGACGCACCAAGTAAAATTGCCTGCAATACTTTTGTGCAAGGCGATTTGATGGATTTCGATACGGTTTATCAATTCGGAAAACTGGTAGATATCCTGACTTTTGAAATAGAATTGGTAAACATTGATGCCTTAGAAAAGCTCGAATTCGAAGGTGTTCAAGTCTATCCTACTCCAAAAACATTACGACAAATTCAAAACAAAGGTGTTCAAAAAAGTGAATATGCCAAGCACCAAATTCCAACCGCTGATTTTAAAATATTTGAAAATCTAAACAGGCTAAAATCGGAAATCACCAATCTCAAATTCCCTTTTGTTTGGAAATGTACCGAATTTGGTTACGATGGTTATGGTGTAAAAATCATACGAAAATCTACTGATTTAGACGAACTCCCTGATACGGAATGTATCGTTGAAGAAATCATCCCTTTCAAAAATGAACTCGCGGTGATTGTCGTTCGCAACCTTTCAGGCGAAATCAAAACCTATCCGGTCGTTGAAATGGAATTCCATCCCGAAGCCAATCAAGTAGAATACGTCATTTGTCCCGCGAGAATCGATGAGAACGTCGCTCAAAAAGCCACGGCAATTGCACTACAAGTCGCTGCTATTTTTGAACCCGTTGGTTTACTAGCAGTCGAAATGTTTCAAACGCATGACGATCAAATTTTGGTCAATGAAGTAGCGCCTCGTCCTCACAATTCCGGACATTATTCGATAGAAGCGAGTTATACGTCGCAATTCGAAAATCATTTGCGCGCCATTCTCAATTTGCCTTTGGGAAATACCAACAGTAAAGTAGCTGGCATCATGGTCAATTTGGTCGGTGAAGTAGGTTTTTCAGGAAATGTGGTATACGAAAAAATCAACGAAATATTAGCCATCGATGGAGTCACACCGCACCTCTACGGAAAAAAGCAAACGCGACCGTTCCGGAAAATGGGCCACGTGACCATCGTCAATGAAGATATGAATGAAGCGCGAAAAATCGCAGAACGTGTCAAGAATACCATTCGCGTTATTGCTGAATAAGCCAATTATTAATCATCACCCGAGACGCAGTCGAACAGTTTGGAGCGTAGCGGAAAAAATTGTTAATTATCAATTAATATGAAAGTAGCCATCGTCATGGGAAGTATCTCCGATATGCCCATCATGCAAGAAGCCATCGATATCCTCAAAAGTTTCGATATCGAGACGGAAGTGGATATTGTTTCGG
>JBIKRP010000127.1:0-6055 GCA_044349145.1 Flavobacterium sp. | reverse complement strand
GCACTCGCTCGTCAATAATCTTCTCTAATGTTAATGAAGCAGAGGAATGCGGTAGTACTTTCTTAAAAAAATTAAATCCTTGTGGATTCATCTCGTTATAAAATGCGACCGTCTTCTCGATAAATAGTTCGGTATTATTGTCACTTGAATTTAGATTGTATACACCGAAGAGCGCACTTAGCAAGGCTACCTTCGAAATTTCATCATCGAGCCAACCGTCTGGAATTTTTCCATTTTTACTAGCGAAAGCGATGATGTGCCCGTAGATGAAACCCGTTTTTCTAATTTCACTGTAAAATGAATCATTATTATCAAACGCGTCAAGTTTTGCAACTTTCTGCTCGATAAAAAATTTGTCAATCCAGCCGTGTACTGAAGGGTTAATCATTGCTTCGTCTTAAAGCTACAAAGCTATACTTTTTTGAGAATTTAAGAAGAATTGAATATTATTTTATGATTGCAGAACAAGCTACTCTTCCTCCAGCATTTCCAGTCGGTTGCGTTGCAAAATCATCGGCTCCTGCGTGAACGATAAGCCCTTTTCCGAGAATGTCTTTGGCCGGATCGCCACAACCGATACACCATTCGTCTGTGGTTAGCGTAATGGTTCCATTTCCTTTTTCATCGGCGGTAAAGTTGCCAATATCACCTTTGTGGTATTCACCAACACCCCATTTGCCATGTTTTTTGAAAGTTGGATTCCAATGTCCGCCTGCTGAACTTGCATCAGCGGCAGAGCAATCTGATTTTTCATGAATGTGAATTGCGTGTTCTCCCGGTTTCAATCCAGCGATTTTAGCAACAAAAGTGACTTGGCCGTTTTTTTCTAGGAAGGAAGCAGTACCTGTAACCGAACTATTGCTTTTGGACTCAAATGCAATGTCTAATTTTTTACTGTCGCTGACATTGCTGTTGGATTTGCAATTGATGAGCAAAGCTGTAATGGCAATCATTGAGAGCGCTATTTTTTTCATGAGAATGGAATTTAAAATGAACTCTAAAGTTACGCTTTAAAAGCGGTCGTAGATATTAAGTTTAGCTTAAAACTACTTTGTTTTTTCACCAACGAAATAATCGTTCTGCGACTTGAATAAAACGTTGAAAGTGGTCAAACTTCCATAAATTCTCGTGATGTATTGCTGCAATTCTACTTTTTCGATTTCTTCTAAATTGCTGGAATTGATTTTTTGTTCCATCACACGCAATCTATCGCGTAGCATAACAATTTTATGGAAGAAAATATCAATCGGAACTTCTTTCGCCGCCAAGCCAGCTTGCCCAGGTTCAAGCGTCATTTTACCGCCTTTCCACTTATCGCCAATTGCGACAGGTTCTCCGAGTCCATTCCATTTCTTTAAAATAGATAATAAACTTTGCTCGACATCGTAAAAACTAACCGTGTCGACCTCGTTTTCGGCGGCGGTAATCACCTCGAATTCACTATCGATATCGATGGTTTCCAATCCATTTTCGATAAAGGTTACCCAATATTCTGTTGAGGAAACATTTGTGATAACGCCTTTTCCGTATTCGGCGTGATTTATTCTAGAACCAATTCCAAGTAATTTCATATTGTATTATTTTTTACTAAAATACTCGTTTAGGACAAATAAAAAAACCGTTCTGTGGTAAAACAGTAACGGTTTTTCAACAGTCATTTCAACAGTTTTTTAAAAACAATATTCGTTTTCAGCCACCAACTTCGTGGTAATCGTTTCGCGCAATCCCACGATATTGGGCATGTTGGTATATTTTGTAAATCGACGTAATCCCATCAACATCATGCGCTGTTCGTCGCCTTCGGCAAAGGATATAATGCTTTCTTTTCCTTTTTGAGTTACAATATCAACTGCTTTATACAAATACAATTTAGCCATGGCTATTTGTTCTTTGACATCGGTTTCACCTTTGTTCTTGGCTAGTTTTTCGGTTCGAAGTAGCGTAGATTCTGCCATATAAATTTCAATTAAAATATCGGCAGCGGCCATTAATAATTGCTGATGTCCATCTAATTCCGGCCCGTATTTTTGAACTGCGCCACCAGCTACCATTAAAAATGCTTTTTTCAATTTGCCTATCATTTCTTTCTCTTCGGTAAATAATTCAGAATAGTCAGGCGTATCAAAAGAGGGAATGCCCATCAGTTCTTCTTGCACTTTTGTTGCAGGTCCCAATAAGTCAACGTGACCTTTGAAGGCTTTCTTAATTAGCATTCCAACAGATAACATTCTATTAATTTCGTTCGTTCCCTCATAAATACGTGCAATTCGCGCATCACGCCAAGCACTTTCCATTGGTGTGTCTTCGGAGAATCCCATGCCACCAAAAATTTGAATGCCTTCATCAGCGCAATTTTGAACATCTTCAGAAACGGCTACTTTTAGAATCGAGCATTCAATCGCGTATTCTTCAACGCCTTTTAATTCGGCTTCTTGATGTGAACTACCTTCACTTTCTCGCAATTGAATGCGATCCTCGATATCTTTTGCAGCACGGTAAGTCGCACTTTCGCCAGCATAACAGCTTGTAGCCATTTCTGCTAGTTTATATCTAATAGCACCAAATTGAGCAATGGCTGTATTGAATTGTATTCTTTCATTGGCATATTTTACCGCTCCAGAAGTTACTCTCCGTTGTGCATCTAAACATGCCGCTGCCAATTTGATACGACCCACGTTTAAAGCATTCATCGCGATTTTGAATCCATTGCCTCTATCTGAAAGCATGTTTTCAATTGGAACTTTAGTATCGGCAAAGAAAACCTGACGTGTGGAAGACGCTCGAATTCCGAGTTTATGTTCTTCTTCATTCATCGTAATTCCATTGGATGGGTCGTTTTCTATGATGAATCCAGTGATGTTTTTGTCGTCTTCAATTCTAGCAAAGACAATAAAAAGTGAGCAAAATCCGGCGTTGGAGATCCACATTTTTTGTCCTGTGATTTTGTAATGCGTTCCGTCTTCCGATAAGACTGCTTTTGTTTTACCTGAATTGGCATCAGATCCAGCACCTGGTTCAGTTAGGCAATACGCTCCAAACCATTCGCCTGTGGCTAATTTAGGAACGTATTTTTGCTTTTGGGCTTCGGTTCCGTAGAGCGTAATGGGCATCGTTCCGATTCCGGTGTGTGCACCAAAAGCAGTAGAAAACGAGCCTGTAGCGCCTGAAATATAGTCGCACACCAAGCAAGTATTGACAAATCCCATTCCCATACCGCCATAGGATTCAGGAACGGCGACACTCAGAAACCCTAAATCGCCTGCTTTCTTCATGCATTCTTCTGTAAAGGCGTAATCTTTCTTTTCGAAACGATCTTTGTTGGGCCAAATTTCTTTGTCGACAAACTCTTTAACGGAGTCGCGCATCATCAATTGTTCTTCATTAAAATCTTCCGGTGTGAAAATGTCTTCACATTGGGTTTCTTTTACGAGGAATTGTCCACCTCTTGTTTTATCGTTCATTTTGTTGTTTTTTATGATGATAGATAATAGACGAATAGATAATAGACGTCTAACTAATTTATTTATTTAATGTATTTTGAAATGACATTGCGGCTCTTTGTAATTCTTCAACTTTTATTTCGATGTTATTTGCTTGTTCATCAGTAATGTATTTTCTGTGATTGGCTAATATTAATTGAGTTTGTAATTCAAATGATGACCCTAGTGATATATCGAGAAAATGACTGAAAGATTTATTGGTTCTACTAGAACCTTCGGCAATATTTGATGGAATTGAAATAGAACATCTATCCATTTGACTTTTCAAACCAAACTTTTCAGAACTTGGAAAAGTATCTGTTATGTTTAATACTTCTTTTGATAATTCCATTGCCATTTGCCAAATTTTTAATTTCTTAAAATTATGTCTCTTAAAATCTTCTATCTAACCATCTATTGTCGATTCGTCTATCATCTATCCGTCTATTATCTCTTTGTCTCTTTTACATCAATTCATAAATCCCCGCGCTTCCTTGTCCAGTTCCCACACACATCGAGACGATTCCATATTTATTCCCTCTGCGTTTCATTTCGTCAAAAAGTTGAACGGAAAGTTTTGCACCTGTGCAACCTAAAGGATGACCTAACGCGATAGCACCACCATTGACGTTTACGATATCTGGATTTAATCCTAATTCGCGGATAACAGCTAAAGATTGAGAGGCAAATGCTTCGTTGAGTTCGATTAAATCGATATCTTTCAATTGCAATCCCGCCTGCTTTAATGCTTTCGGAATCGCTTGCACTGGACCGATTCCCATGATTCTTGGTTCAACGCCTGCAGAAGCAAAATTGACCAAACGCGCGATAGGAATGAGGTTGAGTTCTTTCACCATTTCCTCGCTCATAATCAATACGAAAGCCGCACCATCACTCATTTGAGATGAATTCCCTGCCGTAACACTTCCGTCCGCTGCAAATACTGGTTTTAAATTTCCTAGCGCTGCAATATTCGTATCCGATCTTGGACCTTCGTCTTTATTGACCGTGTATGATTTTGTTTCTTTTTTTCCGTTTTCGTTGATGAATGTTTGCTCGACAGTTATAGGCACAATTTGCTTATCAAATTTACCTTCTGCTTGGGCTTTTAGTGCTTTTTGATGCGAGTTGAAAGCAAAAGCATCTTGATCTTCTCGTGAAATATTGAATTGTTTTGCAACAGCTTCTGCGGTTAATCCCATTCCCCAGTAGTAATCTTCATGCCCCTCTTTCGCAACGGCATAATCAGGAGTTGGTTTGTAACCACCCATTGGAATAAAACTCATGCTTTCGGCGCCACCAGCAATGATGCAATCTGCCATTCCAGCTTGAATTTTTGCAGTCGCCATTCCAATGGTTTCCAGTCCAGAGGCGCAATATCTATTAACGGTAACGCCTGGAACATCAGTCACTTTTAATCCCATTAATGAGATTAATCTCCCAACATTCAATCCTTGTTCCGCTTCAGGCATGGCATTCCCAACCATCACATCATCAATTCTTTTCTTATCGAAGTCAGGTAGTTCATTCATCATAAATTGAATGGTTTCTGCTGCTAATTCATCAGGTCGCTTGAATCGAAAAACACCTTTTGGCGCTTTGCCGACGGCAGTTCTGTATGCTTTTACTATGTATGCTGTTTTCATTTTTTTTATTTTTTGAGAATATAGACAGAGAGATGATAGATGATAGACTTTTCAACTCTGTCTATTATCTCTTCGTCTATTATCTATTATCTAATTTCTCAACGGTTTTCCCTTTGTTAACATAAATTGAATTCGTTCCAACGTTTTTCTTTCCGTGCAAAGCGATAAGAAGGCTTCACGTTCGATATCCAATAAATATTGTTCAGATACCAAAGTGGGCTCAGATAAATCACCGCCTGCCATGACGTAAGCTAGTTTATTGGCAATTTTCAAGTCGTGATCAGAGATGTATTTTCCCGCAACCATTTGATTGGTTCCAACTAAGAACATTCCTAATGCTTGTTTTCCTAAGACTTTTACATCTGTCCTACGAATAGGTTGGCTATAACCCGCTTCGGCCATGAGTAACGCGTGTTTCTTAGCTTCCGCAATTTGGCGATCTTTATTGACCACGACGATATCTTTTCCGTGTTGTAATATGCCTAAATCGAATGCTTCATAGGCGGACGTCGAGACTTTTGCCATCGCAACTGTTAGGAAGTAT
This sequence comes from Flavobacterium sp., assembly GCA_044349145.1. GTDB lineage: Bacteria > Bacteroidota > Bacteroidia > Flavobacteriales > Flavobacteriaceae > Flavobacterium. The sequence goes on along the minus strand of JBIKRP010000127.1, from coordinate 386 downwards.
TCTTGCAGCACATTCAATTCGACATCGTTTTTTCGAAATAAATCCGAGGCACGTAATGCCATTTCTTTGGATCCACCGCCACCCGGAATCACACCGACGCCAAATTCAACCAAACCGATATAGGATTCTGCCGCGGCGACGACTTTGTCGGCATGCATACTCATTTCACATCCGCCGCCCAAAGTCATTCCGTGTGGAGCAACAATAACAGGTATGCTAGAATATCGTACGCGCATCATCGTGTCTTGAAACATTTTGATGGCCATGTTCAATTCGTCATATTCTTGTTCAACTGCCATCATGAAAATCATTCCGATGTTGGCACCAACGGTAAAATTGGCGGCTTGATTTCCGATGACCAATCCTTGGTATTCTTTTTCTGCGAG
>JBIKRP010000125.1:0-6068 GCA_044349145.1 Flavobacterium sp. | reverse complement strand
CTGAAAGAATGTAGTTCAAAAACTTATTTTGATGCTCGCATTTGGAGTTCTTCTCAGCGCATAGGTATTTACACTTTCAATTCCATCTTGACTGGCATTTATGCGATAATACCGTTGAATAACATTTTCTTTATTCAGTAAATTCAATATCGCGAAACTAGCCTGCAAATTGATTTTAGAACTGATTTTCCATTCCTTTGCCGCTGAAAAGTTCAATTGAAAATACTCAGGTAGATTCGCATTATTTGGCGCATCATATTGAATTTTAGGCTTGGAAGGATTATCAAAATTGATGCTGTTGGTCAATGTTTCAGTGATGGGTTTGCCAGAATGCCATTTTCCTCCCAAGGCCACTTTGAACTGTTTCCAATCGTAAACAATGGCTGCCGTGATGCTATGACTTAACGCTAAATTATTTGGAAAATCAGTAGTAATCAGTTTGTCAAAAGTGTATTTATTGTCGTTATAGCTATAGCTCACCCACGTATACATTTTTTTGAAGTTGCGCTGAATCAGCAATTCCGTACCGAAAACTTCGTAGCGTCCGATTTCTTTTGAAAATTCAAATTGATTTTGAAACCCTTGATTATTGGTCGTAATTCCATTGACTCTTTTGTAGAAATTGTCCCACGTCATCAACCAACTATTGTTTTTGAAAGTCATGCCAATACTGTATTGCGTGCTTTTTTGAATTGGTATTGTACTGCCATTTGCCAAGGTCCATCGTCGCTTTTCGATGCCTAAGAAATCGCGCTGAAGATCAATAATTTGCGATAATGTTTGACTTTTTTGCTCCGCCAAAACTTCTATTCGCAACGATTTTGCAATGGATTGATTCCATTGCAGGCGTGGTTCAAAAATGGTGGTATTATATTTTTCGAAGTAGTTTAAACGACCTCCTAACTTCAAGAAGGTATTGCTGTTGATGCTTTGGTGTTGTATTTCAGCGACACCGATATGTGTATTTGAAACCTCTCGTATTAATCTGGAAAATATGGGCGTATTAATCTTATCACTATTGCTGACGCTAATTTCGTCAAACTGATATCCTGTGCGGACTATATAATTATCAGACAGCTGATGGGTATTTCTTATTTGAAATCCAAAATTTAGCACCGCATTTCGTTGATCAAAAACCTGATTATTTTGAATCGACTCATTTGTTGCGTCGAGATTGTAATGCGATCCGGAGAGATCAATTTGACTGCTATTTTTCTCGTTCCATGTCGTTTTCCATCGCATATTGCCTCCGAAATTTTCTTGGGCAAGTGAACTACTTTTCTCAGCAGTGCTTTTCTTTTGGTCGATACTCAAATTATTGCGAATGGTTATTGCATCAACGAGTAATTCATGTTTTTTTCCTATTTTCTGCTGATATTGTAGCGTCAAATCATAGAAGTAGAAATTTTCCTTGCTTTCAATCTGATCACTTTCGCTGGTATTGAGATTGGTCACAATGGTGTTTTGAAATACGCGATCTCGGTAATTGGTGTATGTTGGAGAGGAAAAGAAGTCGGTTAAAGATCTTCTTCCCGACACTTCGATGCTACCGTTTTTAGATGTTTTAAATTTGGAGTAAAATTCTGAACTGATCAAATTCGTACTTATGCTCGATTTTGTTTCCTCTATGTTTTTTGCATGGGTAGAAATATCGACTAAGCTCGACACGCCTTCACCATAAAATGCTGAGGTTCCGTTTTTTGTAATGGAAATGGTGTGCGCCAACGACGGATTGAACGCAGATATCAGTCCAAAGAAATGACCGGTTTGAAACAAACGAATGCCATTCCATAAAAACAAATTCTGATCGTGTGTGCCTCCGCGAACGTTGATGTTTGAAATGGTTTCGTCTACACTATTAATACCTGGAATTTGTTGCAATGTTTGCAAGACATCTGGTTCGATCAAACCTGGTAACAAGCCAAAATTCTTTGGTTTGATTTCGATACGTCCGTCTATTTTTTTTGAAATTCCTCGTGCCAAGTAATGATTTGCAACCACTTCTATGAGCTCTTGCAAAAATGGCGTAAGCAAAACATTGGGGCAGCCTTCTACATATAACGCTCGTGCTTCTATGCTTTTTGGAACATAGCTTTGATGTCTAAATTCAATTCGATTTGGAGATACAATGGGAAGTTCAAAATAGCCTTGGTCGTTTGTTGATGTGCTTGCGCTTGTATTTGCGATTTGGACACTCGCATTTTCTATTGGCAAATTTGTTTCCGCATCTATTAAAAACCCACACATGGGCTTGTCTACTTTCTGATCGTTAAAAATCGTATAATACTTTTTGTCGACGACAGAGAACTTCAACTTTGTTTTTTCTTTAATGTATTCGATTTTTTCCTGTAGCGTGTATTCTTCCGGAGGCGGAACAATGTTGAAAATTACAATTTCATCTTGTATGAAATTAAATTTGACACCGTGCTGGGAACTTATTTGTCCCAAAATTTCTTTCAATGGAATGGCTGCTTTTTCAATTTGAGCGTTGGCAAAATTTTGAAAAAGAAAGAATATAAAGACAATGCAGTATCTATTTTTCCACATCAATAAATTCTAGAGTAATAGTATTATTGGATGTTTTTTTGAATTTTAGATGGTAGACGGTCGTCAGCACTTGTAATGCCTGATCGATATTATTTGCTGGGATTGTTCCAGTAAAAAGTTGCGAATTATTACTATCATCATATACAAAAGTACAGTCGTATTGTCTTTCCATCTCTTCCAAAATTGCCGATAGATTCTCGTTTACAAAAGCCAATTCTTGGGATGTCCATTCTGGTTGCACTACCTTCGTATTCGTTGATTCGAGCAAGATTCCATCTTTAAAAGAAACGCGCTGTCCTTTCGTAATGACTAACTGTTGCTTATCATAGTTTACTTTGACACGACCTTCATAACAAGTTACATCAAATCGATTTTTTCGTGCTTTTACATTAAATTGTGTACCTAAAACAGTCACCGTACCCAAGTTGGTTTGCACTTCGAATTTCTTTCCTTTTGCGACTTTAAAATAGGCTTCACCAGAAAGTTGAAGCTGGCGGTCATTGTTCCAATTCCATTTATTATAATCGATTTCAGATCCTGCGTTCAAAACCACCTGCGAATCGTCTGGGAGATTAAAAACATTGAATTCCCCATTTTCTGCCGCTTCTGTTATGGCAATGCTCGTAGTATAAAAGTAAGTCAAACCAAGAAAGATCAAGAATATCGCCGCAACTCTAAACCACCAAGTTTGTTGCAGTGCAACTACTCGTGCCGTTTTCTTACGACCAAAAATAACATTTTGGTACAAGCTATTTTCGTCAAATGATGGGGATTCTAATTGACTCGAATAGTGTGCAATTTTCTCGTAGGTTTTAAATTCCGGCGTTTTTTCAAAGGTGCGTAATTCTCCTTCTGAAAGTTCTCCAGCCAACCATTTTGCTAATTCGTATTTTTCTTCCATTTTACTTTTATTAATGGTGAAACAAGTAATGGCTACAAAACCCTACTTAAATTCTTCAATATTCGCGCGCAGTGACACTAAAGCGCCATGAATTCTCTTTTCAACTGCTTTCACGCTAATGTCCAGCATCTCTGCAATTTCAGCATATTTTTTGCCCTCAATTCGGTTCAGTAAAAAAGCAGTTCGTTGTCCTTCAGTAAGATTGCCAATGGCTTTTTCTAGTTTTACTTTAAACTGTTCTTCTTCAAAAATATATTCTGGATTAACATTCGTTCGATCGTTCAGCAAATTGTTTTTAGTGTAATTGAGCACCACTTTTTGATGTGCGATTTGATTGAGACTCGCATTATTTGCAACCGTATAGAGGAACGATTTTGCCTTTTCTGGAGGAACATCTGCGCAATTTTCCCAAAGTTTTATAAAGGCTTCCTGCGTCATGTCATTGGACTGTTCCTCGTTGCCAAATTTGAAATACAAATAATTCCGTAATGATTTGACATTACTTTTAAAAAAAACAGAAAATAAACTTTCGTCACAGATACCGCTAGATGGGGAATTATTCATAAAAATACTTTCGATTTGTATTTGTGAAATTAGCTAAAAAAAACATTGTAAGTAGGGTTTTTTTGTTGAAATTTGTTTTAGAGTTGTCATATACAATATATAAAATGAAAAACTTTACTTTAGTATTTATGTTATTGGTCTTCTTGGGGTTTCTTTCTTGTCAAAAAGACACAGAAAGCCAATCACAATCACCTCAAAACTTAACTAAAACATCTGCCTTAACAACGCTTTTGGGACGTGTATCCCAAAGTCCAACCTCGAAAGATAATATTCTTGATGGAACGAATTGTTTTGCCGTCGTATTGCCCGTTTCGGTCACTGTGAATTCAATCAATGTTGCCGTAAATGACAGTAATCAATACGAGACTGTTCGTGACATCATCAATGCGAATTCAAATGATGATGATCTAGTAAATTTTAGTTTTCCAATTCGATTAAAATTTCCAAATTTTCAAGAGGTTTTAGTGGCAAATCAACAAGAATACAATGCTATTCTCGCTAATTGTGGCGCTCCTGCGGGTTTTGATGAAATAGCCTGCATCGATTTCAATTACCCTGTCATTCTCAATACTTATAATAGTGCTACGCAAACCCCAAATACGATTACCATTTCAAGTAATTCGCAATTGTATAATTTTTTGGATGGCCTAACAAGCAACGAGTTTTATAATATTGTCTATCCAGTATCGATGACCTTATCGAATGGCGATAATGTTGTTTATAATTCTAATGTTGAACTTCAAGCAGGAATTGAAAACGTGATTGACGACTGTGATGACGATCCATCGGTAGATTTATTGTTGTCGGAAGTCATTGTTTCGGGATCGTGGAAAATTTCGAGTTTCATTGACGGAAGTGAAGATAAAACCGCAGACTACGAGGGCTATATTTTTACTTTTTCTGCAAACGGGACTTCGTTGGCAGTAAGAAATGCGACTTCACTTAATGGAAATTGGGCAAGTTATGTTGACAGTAACGAATCGAAACTAGAATTGAGCTTTTTCGGAGATACTTTAGAAGAAATAGAAGATGATTGGCGCGTTATAGAATTTAGTGAAGCCTTGATTAAATTGCGCCATGTAAGCGGAGGAGATGGTGAGGTTCATTATTTGACTTTTGAGAAAATGTAATTAAATCAATATTTATGAAAAAGAACTTAAGATTATCAGCAATCACCTTATTTTTTGCCACAGTTATCCTAAGCTGTTCAAAAGATGACAAAACAACAGCCACTGGTATCACTGCTGCGCAAGTAAATACGCTGATTACAGACGGAACTTGGGATGTTTCTTTATACAATGAAGGTGGTATTGACCAAACAAGTGATTTTTCAGGCTATTTGTTCGCTTTTAACGCCGATGGATCTTTATTAGCTACCGGGCCAGCAGAAAAAACAGGAACATGGAATTCGACCACCGAAAGTGGTAAGGTAAAGATTCCCATTCTGTTTGAAACAGAAACCGAGGGACCATTTGAGTCTATTTCCGATGATTGGTTTGTATTGACAGCAACCAACCAAAAAATAGAACTAGAGCATATTAGTGGTGGAGACGGAAGTATTGATCATCTCACTTTTGAAAAAAACTAATTGAAATAGCGCCGATGTTATTTCGATGAAACCAGCTTTGAGCTGGTTTTTTTGTGCGTAAGTTTTGTAACTAGAGTGACATCAATTTGAAACTGTTATGTAAAGGGCTAAGGTAAATGAAGTGTCGCTTTCGTCCTTATTTTAAGGGCATTGTTCGTAAAGCATTGTTACAATGAAATGGAATACCAACTGACTATAAATGAAAAACCACCTCGAGCATTGTGCTTTCGGCGGTTTTTCGGTCAAAAACTAAACAAACAATCTTTATTTCTTTTCCAAGGGAAATTCTAGGGAAACTTTAATGTTTTCCGCAAACTTCTCTTTTACTAAACTTGGAATTTCAATGCCATAATCTTTACACTTTACCGTAAAATTGCTGGTTGCCACTATTTTCCCAGCATTTTCCACCAAAGTGATTTTTGTTTTTATCATTTTAGTAACTCCGTGAATGGTTAAGTCACCTTCTAG
>JBIKRP010000126.1:0-6068 GCA_044349145.1 Flavobacterium sp. | reverse complement strand
ATCTGTTTTCGGAAGCACTTCGGCTACTTACAAATTTTATTGGTTGATAGCTATGATTGAATTGGTGGAAGAAGGAAATATTGAAATTCCAAAAAGAAAAATATTTGCAAGAATGATTAGCAATTCTTGGTATACGATTAATTACTTTCATATTTCATTTGGAAAGCAAGACAACCTTCAAATTGCTGTTGAAAGAATTTTAAAAGAAGAAAATTTAACGATTGACGAAAAGAAAATTAAACTTGATTTTTGTTTAGAGCATTCAAAAAATAAGGAAACTATAAATCAGCTGTTTCATTTTGATAAAAATGTTCCGCATTGGTTTTTGACGCCTTGGTTTCCAAAAATTAATAACGAAACTGATAATCAACAAAAAAGTAGAATATATGCTGGTTCACAATCATTTTTAAATGACAGTTTATATGCTTTGCACAAAGACTATATTTCTATTAATCCAATTTGGATTTATTATCTAAAATCCAATGCCAAAGTATTGAAAGATTACTGCTATTGGAATTTAGCTTTATTTCTTCAAACTCGAAATCCAAACGTTCCTGATATTCCAAATAAGCTAATTAAACCCGCCATTAGAAATGGTTTAACGAAGCAAACCAATGAGTATTGGAAATTGGTTTTCAAAGAATTAGGTTCGGTTAATTGTATTTTTACTGAAACTAGATTATATTTCGATGAAAAGAATTATGCTTTAGACCATTTTGTTCCTCATGCTTTTGTTTCGCATGATTTGATTTGGAATTTGTTGCCTATTGAAAAGAAATTCAACGCTTCCAAAAGCGATAAACTTCCATTATTTGATAAACATTTTGATAAGTTTTATGATTTACAAAAAACAGCTTTTGAAATCAATAAGCATCATAATTCAAAAAGTAAGTATATGGATGAGTTTCTAACTATTTTCCCGAATGTAGATGTATTTGAAAAAGAGAAGTTTTCAAATACAATTCAGCCATTGATTACCATTGCAAGTAATAACGGATTTTTATTTATGAATGAGTAGTATAAACCCAATCTCCCCTATTTTTTGCTAATTTTAGTAAAACTTAAAACAGGAATGTGATTACCAAAATTTATAAATTTAAACATGAAACCACTAACCAAATCCCGTTTTAAAACGGCTCTCGAGTGTCCCAACAAACTCTTTTTTACCTCAAAAAAAGAATACGCCAATAACAAAAGCGAAGACCCTTTCTTGAAAGCATTGGCAAGTGGTGGTTTTCAGGTGGAAGAATTGGCAAGACTGCACTATCCGAATGGGGTTTTTATAAATGCGGAAAACTATGAATACGAAAAAGCAGTTCAACTAACGCAAGAAGCATTGTTGTTGGATGAAGTGGTCATTTATGAAGCCGCTTTTCAATATGAAGGCCTGTTTATCCGAACCGATATCATTTTTAAAAAAGGGAATACTATTAAACTCATTGAAGTTAAAGCCAAATCGTTTAATCCGAATGAGGAGAATAATTTTGTGGGCGCACGTGGTGGACTAGTAAGCTCCTGGAAACCCTATTTGTTTGATTTGGCCTTTCAAAAATATGTGGCCCAAAAAGCCTATCCCGACTTTCATTTTGAAGCCTATTTGTTGATGGCGGACAAAACCAAGAAAGCTGGCATCGACGGTCTGAACCAACTTTTCCGGATTCCAAATCAAGGCAATCCGAGAACCGATATTGTGAAGAGAGTTCATAGTATAGCAGAAGTAGGTCATTCGGTGCTGTCAGAAGCAAATGTTGATGGTATTATCAACGACATCATCAACGACAAACACAAATACCACGAAAATCTCCATTTTGAAGAAGCCATTCTAACCTTCAAAAAAGCTTATCAGGAAGATACTTATCTCAATTGGCCTACAAAATTTAGTGCTTGTAAAAATTGTGAATTCAAAACGACACCCGAGCAAGAAAAAGAAGGATTACTATCTGGATTCAAACATTGTTTCTCCAAACAATTACATTGGACAGAAAACGAATTCAACAAACCCAATGCCATGCAAATATGGAACTTCAGAGGTAAAAACCTTATGGAAGAAAACCGTTTATTGATGGAACAAGTCACGGAGGAAGACATCGATGTTAACCCAGAAGCTGGAAGAATAGCACCATCCGAAAGACAGTGGATACAGGTTGAAAAAGCAGTGAGTAATGATACTTCCATATATGTTGAAAAAGACGCCTTAGAACAAGAAATGAGCCAATGGAAGTTTCCCTTACATTTTATAGATTTTGAGACAAGCACTGTGGCTTTGCCTTTCACGGCCGGTCGCAAACCTTATGAGCAAGTCGCGTTTCAATTCTCGCACCACCGGTATAATGAAAACGGCATCATCGATCACCAAAGTCAATACATCAATAATACCGCTGGTGAATTCCCTAATTTCATTTTTGCACGGGCTTTGAAAAATGCGATTGGAAACGATGACGGGACCGTTTTCAAATTTGCTACTCATGAAAATACAATCATCAACGCCATTATCAACCAATTAGAAGAAAGTAATGAAACAGGTAAAGTTGATTTGATTTCGTTCTTAAAAACCATAAGTAAATCAACTAAAAATCAAGCCCAAGCGTGGGAAGGTCATAGAAACATGGTCGATTTATGTAGTGTTGTAAAAGACTGTTATTACAATCCGTACACTAAGGGTTCTAATTCTATCAAAGCAGTTTTACCAGCCAGTTTGAACTCAAGCAAATTTTTGAAAGAAAAGTACAGTCAACCGATTGGAAATATCCAAGTCAGCAGTCACAACTTTCCACAAGAGCATGTTTGGTTACAAATGGAGGGCGATAAAGTAATCAATCCCTACAAAACTTTACCGCCATTATTCGAAAATTGGCACGAATCGGAAATGGAAGAAAATATATCCGACATAGAGAATATTGCAGATGGTGGCGCAGCATTAACCGCTTATGCCAAACTGCAATATGTGGATATGACGACAAAAGAACGAGATGAAATCACGCAAGGACTGCTAAAATATTGTGAATTGGATACGTTGGCGATGGTGATGATTTATGAGCATTTTAAGTATGATATTTTAAACCAGTAGAAAAGCCATGTTATTCAAAGTCATTTGGCTATGAACTAAGACAAATCTGCTTTCTGGCATAGTTTTCAAATACTTGGGTGTTCAATATATAAATGGATATATAAATTCATAAAATTAAGCTATCAAACACGTACTATTGAAAGCGACAATTCAAAATTAGAAATAATCAATCGGTCTTGCCTTTAAATGATTGGGTAAACTGTTTGGTCTTAGCTAATAGGTTCATTTAATAGGAAAATTCGAGAAAATTGTGGAGGCATTTACGAAGTTTTTATCTCAAATCTATTCCGGCAATTTCATAACTGTTTTGATAAGTAATCAATGTTTCTTTTTTCTTGAAAACCATTTTTGCATGTTGATGCGTAATATTATCAAGTAGCAAATGATTATTAATCTCAAGTAGTGAAAAGTTTAAATCATCCATTGAGAAGTTATCTACTAATGTTTCATAAGAGCCTATAAAGCCCTTTTCTTTTTGTTCGATGTAAATACCCGGAGCATTTATTTCTGTTATGATAACGTTCTTGACCTGATATAAAGGAAATAAGTATTGACTGGGTTCTAAGTTAGGAATATTTATTTTTTCTGTTTTTTTACCGCTGACCCAAAATTCGATTTGATGACTAGAATTATGCATCAAACCGCCAACCTCTTTACATGGTAGTTTATCTATACTAGGCATTGAATTTAATCGTAAGTGATGGTAAAAAAACGGGTCTAGTACCGCTTGATGCAAGGGAACTTTTAATCTTGAAGCAATATTTTCAAAATACTCTTGTTCAATAGGGTTTAAGAGCACTTTCTTTAAAGTCCATAACTCTCCAAAAAGATTGATTTTAAGTTTTTGGAGAGGTGTGGACATTTTATTGATTTATTAACTCTTGCTTGTTTTCTTTTACTTTGTAAATGTATCAAGAGATACGGTTAAAAATTTTAATGTTAAACTTAATTTTCCTGGTTTTATAAATTCTTATAAAATTCAAGTTTATTTGCTATGATGTTATTTTCTATGAGTAAATAGTAAGCAAAAAGTCTATTGATATAAACTAAAAATTACTTTCGGAAGTTAATTAGTACTGGTTCAACAATCAAAAACTGATCACAAAATTTCTACACCATCAACCATTTTTAAATCAATATTATAATAGTTAAAATCATTTGGAGTGCCCTCCTCTACTTCAATGATATTCAATACACAATCTTTTTGAGGAATTGGCGGGAAAAACAATGAAAAGTACTGCCAATCTTTTTTTGACTCAAAATTTCGCAGTTCCGGAGCTATTGTTATTCCAATAGCATTTGTCATCGTATAAAGCTTCTTGCTTGCTGCATTTTCAATGAATGTGTTTGGCGAAATTTTAATCCATCCTCCGTAATCGTATTTTTCAGTGGTGGTATATCCAAAATCAATTTTAGTTAATTCTGGAAATAAAGTAATTCTAAGCAATATGGGATTAGTCGCTCCATGTCCTAGACTATTAAGATGAAATACTAGGTTTTTATCTTTCTTTATCATGCTATAATAATGTTTTAGTTTGCACCCGCAACCATTCTGGATTAATAACTTCAAGGTTTTTACCATAAGAACGGAATAAGCGAATCAACTCCATACTCGGAACCACATCAATGGTAAAAAAACTAGAACCCGATTCGTTTTTTTCAGGCCTCTGACTACTATGAATGGGATAGGCTTCGAAGTAGTTGGTTATTTTGATGGAAGTTAAAAATGTAATTATCTGTTTCGGTTGATTTTCTATTGGATAAACACCATAAATGTCATTACAATAGCTTTCCACTTCTTGTTCATTACTATCAATGTATTTTCTCTTGAGAAGTAAAGGCTCATAAATTCTATCCAATCCAAAGGTTCTAATGGAGTTGTGTGATTCAGAATACCCCACTAGATACCAACGGTTTTCAAATTCTTTCAGTAGAATAGGATGCACGATAACTGCTTTGAATTCTCTGTAGTTGTATGAATAATGAGAAAATGATACTGGATTCTGATTTTTACAAGCTTTAAACAAGGTATTGAAGTTTTCATATCCTTTAGCTCCTTCAACATAATCCGTTAGAATTATTTTTCTTTTGGTATCGCTTTCGGGAAATTGTTCTTTGTAGGTCGCTAATATTTTTTGAATGGCATGACTAAATCTTTCATTCACCCTATTCCCACCACTTAAATTATTGACCAAATCCAACGCTTCCTTAATGCTTGAGATATCACTATCAGTAAGCGGGATTGAATTGATGGAGTAATTGGGATTGGAATAATAATATCCTAGATTTTTTCTACAAAAAACAATTGGCGCTTCAAAAACTTCTGATTGCTTCATGTTTCTAATATCCTTTTCTAGCGTATCTAATGAAGGTGCGTTTTTCAAGCTTACCCGACAAGCTTCTTGAATATCCAATAAACTGGGATAAGGCCTATAAATGTTCTTCAACATCTTATCGATCACTCTATACCTACTGTAAGCAGATTTTGAAATATCCATTGTTGATTTTTTTTATAAAAATACAAAAAATTATCATTCCGTATGAAGTTTACGGTTTGGGTATAAATCTTTGCTCAGTATTTACTGTGTATTATAAAAATTCTAAACAAAAATAACATAAATATTCTAAACATGTGTTTGGCCTTCACTGAATTTCAGTTTCAGTTTCGTGTGCTAAAATTGCAATAATTTGGATATACGAATTATCATAGAACTAGACAACCTTATCGATAAGGAGATAACAGGAAGCCCAAAACAATTGGCATCCAAACTCTCTATGACTGAAAGGACGGTTTATAACTACATCTCTTTTATGAAAAAATCCTTGAATGCTCCGATTGTTTATGATTACCAACGAATGTCCTATGTCTATAACAATGATGGTGAATTTAAATTTATTAGACAATAAAAAGTGGAGTTCAGAACCCACTATAATAAACGAGGCGGAACCGAAAAGCCTTAAGAGTAAGAAAACCTAAATTATTTATTATGAAAAAAACACT
>JBIKRP010000124.1:0-6069 GCA_044349145.1 Flavobacterium sp. | reverse complement strand
TTTTAAATCGAAAATTACGGGGTTGGTTTTGCCTTTAATGGTTAGGTCGGCCTCAATAGAATAGGTTCCTTTTGCGATGGGCTTAATGGCTTTAAATACCAACGTAGCTTCTTTGAATTCCTCTGTACCAAAAAAATCACTCGATTTTAAGTGACCTTCCAATTGTGCTTTGTCTTTACCCGATTGGTCGGTGTTGTTTAAGGTGGTCATATCAACTGTAAAACTTCCTTTTGACAGTTTCTTTTTGGTGTAGGTAAGGGAACCTTCTTTAAATTGCAAACTTCCACTATGTTCTCCAGTAATCTTTTTACCCGTCCAAACAATAGTACTTTTTGTGATATTTATTTTTCGAATCTGTGCAGATATGGAAAGCGTAAAACAAATAAATAGTAGTAGAATAGTTGTTTTTTTCATAATGGAATAGTTTAATTGATAATAAGACTACCAATGGTTTATTCCAAAGTTACAAAACATACCTTGTTCTCGATGTTTATTTTTAAATAAAAATTGAGTCAAAAAAAAACCTTGACAAAAGAGTCAAGGTTTTCTAACAGCAATTTTTCCCTTTTTTTAATTAGAACTGTAGAGAAACAGTTAAGTCGAAATTATCTGAAATAACTTTATCACCAAGATTGTCGAAGAAACTTCCAGAACCATATTTGATATCATATTTCGTTCTATCAACAACTACTTTTGCAGTTGCGTTATTGTCTTTTACAATTAAATCAAAAGTTACTGGCTTCGTAATTCCTTTGATTGTTAGATTAGCAACCACATTATAAACACCGTTTGCTTTTGGAGTAACCGTTGTGAAGTTCATACTTGCAGTAGCAAATTTTTCAACTCCAAAGAAATCATCCGCTTTTAAATGTCCTTCCAGTTTTTCTTTTCCTTCACCAGCTTTCAAGTCCGTTACTTCAATAGAAGTCATGTCTACTGTAAATTTTCCACGAGCAATTTTGCCGTCTTTCATAAAGAACGCGCCGTCTTTCAGTTTGATCGTTCCTTCGTGTTGACCGGTTACTTTTTTACCAACCCAGTTGATGGCACTTTTTGCAGCACTGACAGGTTTGGTTTGTGCCGTAGCAGTTACGATTGATACAGTTACAGCTAATACTAGCGCTAGTGTTTTTAAGTTTTTCATTGTTTTGAATGTTTAAATTAGAAATTGTTTATAAAGTTAAAAATAGTTCTTCGTTTGATTTACGCACTTTGGTGTAGTGCTGTGTTTGATCTTCATCATGACGGTATCCGAGGGTCGCTACAAGGGCGGCATTTAGATTCAGTGCCTCTAAGTTGAGAATTTCATTGAACTGCGCTGGTTCAAAGCCTTCCATTGGCGTAACATCAATCTTTAGTTCAGCGGCAGCATTCATTAAATTCCCCAATGCTAAGTAGGTTTGTTTGGCAGTCCAAGTATCTCTTTTTTCTATTGGTAAAGAAGAAATTTTTGATTTCATAAAGTCGCCATAACCTTTCAATGTATCTGCAGGTAAACCTCTATTTGTAGTTAGATTTTGAATTGCTTCATCAATTTCTTTATCACCAAAATTAGTCATGTTAGCAAATACGATGAGGTGTGAAGCATCTACAATTTGACTTTGTCCCCAAGCGGCTGGTTGCAATTTGGCACGTACATCGGCAGTTTCTATAAAAATAACTTTATAGGGTTGTAAGCCGTACGATGAAGCTGCCAATCGAATTGCTTCTTTCAGAAATCTTAAGTCTTCGGCGGATACTTTTTTTGTTGCGTCGAATTTTTTGGTAGCATAACGCCAATTTTGGTTTTCTAAGAAAGTGCTCATAAGGATTACTCGTTTTTAATGGTTCTATATTTTTCTAGCAATTGATTTAAATATTGTAGTTCGTCTGTGGTAAGATTTGATGCGAAGGTTTGTTCATGCGATTTTACTTTAGCATCTAATTCTTCTAACAGCGATAATCCTTTGGCTGTGATTAGGATTTCCATTTTTCTACGATTTACTGGACAAATCTCACGAGTCACATAGTCCTTTATTAAGAGTTTGTCGATAAGTCGTGTGGTGTTGCTATTTTTTGCCAACATTCGCTCTTGAATGTCGCACATGTTGACCGCTGCTCCTTTTTGTCCTCGAAGGATACGAAGCACGTTATACTGCTCCGCTGATACATCATAAGGTTTTAGCAATTCATTAAATTTGTCGCCAATTACATTTTGAGCATACATCAAATTGAGGATTACTTTCTTTGCATCATCCAGAGCCACATTTGATTTTATCACTTCTTCAATTTTCATGTCTACAACTACAATATTTGTAGGTACAAATGTATTCGGTCTTTTCTATATTTGTATATACAAATGTGTTATTCTTTTGTTAATTTACTCTTGTGCTTATTTTGAGTGATTTGCAAAAGATAATTGCTCGCTCATTCTTCTTTTTTAATATTTTTACAAAAAAAAGCATGGACTTATCACAACATGAGTGGGCGAATCAATTGGAGCAAGATGACAATGCCGTTATCATTGATGTTCGAACTCCAGACGAATGGGCAGAAGGCATCATTCCGAATGCCTTACAAATCGATATTTATCAGGGACAAGGATTTATATACAAAATAGACGAATTGGATAAATCCAAGGATTACTACGTATATTGCAAAGCAGGCGGAAGAAGCGCACAAGCTTGTAGCATTATGAATCAATTGGGTTTTGAAAACACTTACAACTTAGTTGGCGGTTTTATGCAATGGAGTGGAGCAGTGGTGATGCCCGACTAGGAACTCAATTATTTACCAATTCGGTTCTTTTCAGCTTCTAATCCAGTTTCTCTTTCACGCGATTTCTTGACAGCATCGCTTCCGAAATTGTAGCTTAGGTTAAATCGAACTTGACGGCTGTCGTTTCCTCCGTCTCCCGTAATTTTCACAAAGTCATATTGCGTTTCTCCATTCCATGGTGAGGTGTAGAGGATGTCTGAAAAGGCTACTCGAGCGGTAAGTTTCTTGTCTAAGAATTGTTTTTGAAAAGCAAGATCTAACGAACCGATACTTTTGGTTCTAAAAGTTCCGCCCCAAATAGATGGCGAACTATACCATCCTGAAACTTCCATCATGATGCCTTTAGGTAAATTAAAATTATTCTGTCCGTATAAGCTTAATGTTTGTTGCTTTATGGATAAGAAAGCATCATTTGTGGCAATATATTTACTTTGAAAGGCATTGACGCTTACAAATACACTCCACCATTTTTTTACCTCGAAAGGATACGAAACGCCTACATTGATTACTTCTTCATTGGCCACGTTTCTAGAGGTAAGAAAACTTCTACTTGAACCAGCTGCTTCGATTACTTGCGCAAAGTAATCGGTTACTCTTGTAAAGCTCAAACTGGTGTTTAAAGTATAATTGTAAGTATGGGTTATTTTAAAATTATCAGCATACTGAGGCTTTAAGAATGGATTTCCACGAACAAAGGATAACTCATCGAGTTGGTACTCAAATGGATTTAGCGATTGGTAATTAGGTCGCTCGATACGTCTACTATAGATCAAAGCAAAAGTGTTTTTATCATTTCTATTGTATGTGATACCTCCACTTGGAAACCAGTCGGTATAATTTCGTTTGACTTGCTCGTTATTGGTCTGAATTAGGGCAATTAATTCTCCGTCAGAAACCGTATTTTCTACTCTTAATCCCAATTGAAAATTGAATTTCTTATAAGTTCTGTTGTAATTTAAGTAGGCTGCATTTACATTTTCTTTATAGATGAAGGTGTTACTTCTATTCGGGTTTAAGGTCTGATTATTTCCCACTACGTTAAAGAAATCTAGTGTATTGTCTGTTTTTACAAAGGAAGTTTTTGCGCCAATACCGAGTTTTCCTTTCCAAAAATTTCGTTCATAATCAGTTTTAAAAGTAGCGATATCAATGGTTATCGGAGTATTTTGAAAACTATTATTCTCATTCAAGATTGTAGTTTCATTATTGGCAAAGTAGGTGTTTGGCTGATAATTCTCCTTGTCATTGTGGTACTTTCCATAATCAATATCCATATTCAAACTCACTCCAGTGGTGTCTTCATATTTGTAATTGAGATTTGAATACAAATTGTAAGATCTATCTTTTCCAATATTTTTGGCTACCAAGATACTGTCAATGATTGTACTATTGCTCGGGCGAATCGGAGTTCGCGTATCGGTATGACTAAAATTGTTATTAAAATTGCCACTGACAATGATTCCAAAAGTGTTTTTGCTGTTGGCATAATAATCATAACCGAGTTTTATATTGTTCGCATTGGTGTCGTTTTTGGTTTCTGACTTTGAGTCGAATATCGTATTGCTTTGCTCTCGATAAATATTAATAAAGTCGTAGTTGCTTCCGAAACGATTGCTGTAATTGCCGTAAATATTCGACTTTTTGTCTCGTGAATTCAATGACAAGGAATTGATAGCAGTTTCATATCTACCAATATTGACTCCCGACGAAGCGCTTCCATTGGTACCAAATTTTTTATTCTTCTTGAGTTTGATATTTAAAATACCCGCATTTCCTGCAGCATCATACTTTGAGGAAGGTTGGGTAATGATCTCAATACTATCGATATCAATGGATTGAAGTGTTTTTAGGAAGTTGATTAATTCGGTGCCGGTCAAGTACGATTGCTTTCCATCGATATAAATAAGGACACCCGTTTTTCCTTCTACGATAATATTATCATTGTTATCGATAATAATACCCGGCGCTTTTCGCAACAACTCAAATCCAGTAATTCCTGTGGCATTCAGCGTATTTTGAACGTTAAAGACCGTTTTATCCGCAAGCACTTGTACAATTGGTTTTTTCGACTTTACGACAACTTCAGCCAGTTCGTTGGTTTTTTCCTTTAAAGTAATCGGCGGTATGTTAACACTATTAGCATTCTTCAAAAAGCGCTCTGATTGATATGCCTCGTAGCCACTGGCATTTATTTGAAGATAGTAACTTCCCTCTGGAATGTTCGAAAAACTAAATACGCCTTCTTTGTTTGTTACCGTTGTTTTTTGCAGAATATCCTTTTCTGATTGAAAAAGCAGCACAGAAAAAGTAGCGAAATCAGCATCTTTCTTGACCTTAATCGTTCCTGTAATGGATTGTTCTTGGGCGGTGAGTGTAGTAAAGTAAAATAGTAAGGCAGCGAGTAGTAGTTTTTTCATAGAAAGGATTCATTGATTTGGCATTCCAGTGCCAAGCGCTCGGTTTTTTTGTTCGTTACTATAGACAACCAAATGCAGTTATTGTTACAAAAAAAGTAATAATAATTTGAAGTGAAATTATTGAAAAGTAAAGGAGTTGAACCAATGCCTGGACACCAATAATCATTTGAGACTATATTTCGCAATCTTCAGGCTGAAAAAATTGCTTACTATTTCGATTGTTGTTAATCGGTTGTCATGGGCTTACTTTTTTTATTCTTAAAAATAAAAACAGCAATAGGAAAATAAGCAAAACTAAACAAACAGTAGCCGACGCGTTTCAATATTTTACCATAAAAAGGGTCAAGCACTGGACCTAATTGCGTAATGATTAAAGCAGTGAAAAATATTGCTAATTCCCACTTAGGAAGTTTTCGCGCCGTAAGAAAGGCACCAGCGAGAAAAATTTGACTTAAAAACCAAAAGTCTAAATATTTAAAGAGAATAAACAGTTTTGAATTGTCATAGAACAAAGGTTCAATCACTGCATTGGTCTGTATTTTCTCTATCAACAAATTCGCTTTGTCTTCCGGCAACTTGGCCACTTCTACCAAACACAAGTCAATTGTAAACTGCCCAAACATGGCAAAAATGCAAAGTATCATAAAGAAAAAGCTAAGTCCAAACCAAATCGGGTAATTGCGACTTTTTAAGAAAGAACCAATCGCTAAATAGGCTGGAATCATCAGCAGTAGCGACAGCATCAATATTAAATGCGAATTGATCCAGGATGAACTATATTTTGTTAGTCCAATATAAAAGTCTTTGTGATTTTGATCGTGGAGAAAAAGTAGCATTTGACCAAGCGAGTACAATGGGAAACACGCGAGGAGACAAAAAGCCCAAAAGGCATTTT